>CAUZSN010000029.1:0-27506 GCA_963582345.1 Planctomycetota bacterium | reverse complement strand
AGCTAGCGAAAAAGAACCCCAGTCCGGTAAAGGCAAAGAGGTAGCCGTATCCGCCGTCCGACAATCTCAGCCAATGCTGCAGCAGAAACCAAGCGCAGACGATGGAAACAATCGATCCGATCAGGCCCGAAAGCGCCAACAATCGTCCTCGACGATGGGGACGAATTAGTTTCCCCTGAAGGGTTCCGTAGCAAAGTCGGTTCAATCCGGTTGCCACAAAGAAGACCGTATAGCAAAGCAGAAATACCGCCGGCAGCCAGAACTGACGTTTTTGTTCTATTGCGAACCAGATGGCTGAAAGGATCAGAAACGGGACAGCCATCGCCAACGTGGACCCCAGTAGACCCCATTTTTTTCGCTGCGCATTCCGTAGTCGGTTGGCTAACAGTATTGGTGGCAAGCTGGCCCCGAAGCGGTTCAACATGGGCAGGCAGCCGCGCAACCAACCAGCTCCGGCGATTGTGTCCATAAACGTCGGTATGATGACCGTCTCGGTCTTGAAAATCCATCCGATCCGTAAGAAAACGTAGTGTGCCGCCAGAACGAATAGGTTCCGCGATTCGTTTGTCTTGATCACGATGTCGCGATACGGGTCGCTGACGGTTTGTTCTGGCGGAGCCGAGATTGATTGTGTCTCGATTGAAGTCATAGGTAGTTGATTCGACAATGTGGCAAGCTTGTTGTCAGCTATTTCATTGTATTGCATCTGCGCAAAAGGTGTGCCAGCCGCGGAAGGTTGACGACTTCGGATATCTGGAAACTCAAGTGTCGATGCTCGGAGAATCTGAGTCAAGCATCGTGTGTCAGATGACGCAATACGTATTGATGCCAGGAGTAGTAATCGGTGCGCATTGCAGCGACGTTGGAATTCGACTACTCTCACGCTCCGGCAGGAAGGCGGTCTGTCGTCCGTTTGTAGATGATGTGCGTCTGTCATGTCCCAATTCGACCCGAAACGCGAGTTCGCCGTTGAGGTTGTCTGTCGCCTGAAAGGCGCCGGGTACACGGCTCTGTGGGCGGGCGGTTGCGTACGGGACTTGCTTTTGGGACGCGAGCCCAAGGACTATGATGTCGCGACCAGTGCCAAGCCGGATGCAGTGCGCAGGTTTTTTGGCCATCAACGGACATTCGCAGTAGGGGCCAGCTTCGGTGTGATCATCGTTCGCGGGCCGAAAGCAGTGGGGAATCTGGAGGTTGCTACGTTCCGAAGGGAAGGTCCATATTCGGACGGTCGGCATCCCGATCGTGTCACGTTCAGCTCGCCTGAAGAAGACGCGCAGCGACGCGATTTAACCATTAACGGACTGTTTTACGATCCGATTGACGAGCGGGTGTTGGATTACGTCGGCGGTGAAAAAGACCTGCACCAGAAAATTGTGCGCGCGATCGGCGATCCGCTAGATCGGATGAGTGAAGACAAACTGCGGATGCTGCGAGCCGTACGATTTGCTGCAACGCTTGATTTTACGCTGGACCAAGATACGGCCAATGCCATTCGCCAAATGGCCCACAAAATTGAAGTCGTTAGCGCCGAGCGGATTGCGGACGAATTGCGTCGCATGTTGATCGATCCACATCGTCGCCGTGCGATGGAGTTGACGCGAGATGTGGGCGTACTGCAGCTCATAATTCCCGAACTGGCCGATTGTCTGAAAGCCACTGATGAAACCGAGGGGGAATTGTTGTCAGCCGCGTGGCCAACGACGCTTCACATGCTCGATCAATTACAGGATCCGCGATTTGAACTGGCAGCCACTGCTCTGCTGCATTCGGTCGTATGGCCAAAACTACGAGCATTCACTGGTACTCAGTCGATTGGTCAGGTAGACCACAGCGCCGTTGATCGAATGCGTGCAATCTGCCAGCGTATGCGCTTGCCAAACGATGAAACTGACAATATGTGTTGGTTGGTTAGTCGTCAACGTGTGTTGATCGACGCTCCGCACCTGGAGCTGGCACAACTAAAACGCATATTGGCTCATCCGCTCAGCCGTGAATTGTTAAGTTTGTCGCGTGCCGAGGCGGAGGCCAGTGCTATGGAATTGTCGTCGGTCGAGTTTTGCGAAGAGTATTTGCGTAAGACATCTGCAGAGGAGCTTAACCCCCCTACCCTGATCACTGGTGACGATCTGATCGCTCTCGGGCTGAAATCAGGACCGCGCTTCAAGAAACTACTGGAAATTATTCGCAATGCGCAATTGAACGGTGAGATTAGTACGCGGCAGCAAGCACTGGAGGTAGTTGATCAATTGATCGGCGGTGAGGATGACCAGAAGCAACCGTAGCGGGAGTCATATCGCTACGACGGTGCATCTTACTGTGAGTTGACCAATCTACACCAGATTGCTAAAAAGAACCGTCAATAATGCTCTTAGAGCTCGTGCAGGTTATGAAAATTTCCGTGTAAATCGTAAGAGGCTAAGCCAAGAGATGGGACGTGTTGAACGCACACGCGAGCTTGCCCGACGTCGATCGCGTCGCTCTAAACTGAAGAAACTTCGGACGAATTTCGCGAAGTCGAAGAGTGACGGTGAAAAGGCGGAGATCGCCGAAAAAGCCCGCAAGATTAGCCCATTCGTGTCTTTCGAAGAATAGGCTCGAACCATCCCAGTCGTGCTAGTGGCTGCAGCGGCCAATACGCTAAGGGTAACAAAACGGGCCGGGTTCATTTGCCACTTGTGTCCCGGTTCCACCTGAGGTCACAAGATGAGCTTGTGCCGTACTATTCGTTCTGCGACATCGTGGTCAAAGCTAGATGTAATCGACGGCGTCGTCAAGGAAAAGACAACGGTTGTTCATTTGCCACGTCGTTGTTAGGTGGGGCGATTGTGGCTTACCTTTTGTGACATCAGAGACGATTGTTTTTACGTTGCCTTGTTCAGAGCAGAAGTACCAATGTCATTCCCACTCCGGGGTTGATCGGCAGATTCGGTAGCATAACGAAGAAGGCCCCAGATACGTCCAATAAACCGGGTGCCGGATCTCAGGATTGGCACGATGGTAGTTGTGCATACTGTTTTAAGTTCGCCGTGTGTCAACCTGGGATGACGATGGTGCAGTCTGTGTGCGAAGATGCCAAAGTGCAGAAAACGACTTCTGTCAGAAAATGATCCCTTCGAGACTCGATGTTGTTCCAATGATCAAACTCGAGGGTGTGCGAGTGCACAACCTAAAGGGGATTGATCTCAACATTCCTTTGTACCGCTTGATTGTGATTACGGGTGTCAGCGGATCGGGTAAGAGCAGTCTTGCTTTCAACACGCTGTACGCTGAAGGTCAACGCCGTTATATCGAAAGCTTCTCGGCGTATGCCCGGAAATTCCTGGATCATTTGGAAAAGCCCGATGCTGATCGCATCGATCATATTCCTCCGGCTATTGCAATTCGGCAGGGATCAACCAAGTTAAGCGCTCGATCGACCGTCGCAACTGCCACCGAAATTCATGATCACATGCGGCTGCTATTTGCAACAATCGGCCGTATAAGTTGTCCCAATTGCCAGCAGGAAATCACAAACGACACGCCCGCAACCGTTCTGCAGGAGATCCAACAGTTTCCTGACGGAACGCGGTTCCAGATTTGTTTTCCTCTAAATGTTGATCATGACGCAGATGATCGTGATGCGTTCATTTCTCAATTGAAGGAAGACGGATTCAGACGCGTGATCGTCAATTGTGACGACAGATCAGAGTCATCGATGATGTCGCGGCTGCAGAATGAGGCGATAACAATAGACATCCATGACGACGATTGCCGATTGCAAATGTCATCGCCGTTCGCTTGGGCCGTCGTAGATCGATTGATAGCAGGAAAGACGGGGCACGAACGCATCGTCGACAGCCTGGAGTTAGCGTTTCGTTTCGGTAACGATCGCTGTCTATTGCTCGAAGAAACGACGGCAACCAACGAGAGCAAAAAAAATGAAATCATTCAGGTTGATTCCCGCAACTGGCGGAGGAAACAATTCAACGGTCGGCTGGAGTGTGACAAATGTGGTCGAGAAATTTTGACATTGGAACCGCGATTATTCAGTTTTAACACTCCGTTGGGAGCGTGTCCGCACTGTCGTGGATTCGGATTGGTTCCGACGATTTCTTTCGAACGTCTTGTGCCCGATCCGAATAAAACGTTACGTGAGGGAGCGATTGCCGCCTGGACAACGCCGGCCTATGTCCACGAACTGGAAGAATTGCTCGATTTAGCCGGTGATTACGGTGTACCAGTAGACGTGCCATTTTCGGAATTGCAGCCCGAGCACCTGGAATTGATCACGAACGGCGTTCCCGAACGTGACTTCGGTGGCCTGACGGGTTTCTTTCGTTGGTTGGAGCGGAACAAGTCTAAGCTGCCAGTCCGGGTCTTTCGGAATCGATGGCGTGCCTATAATGTCTGTCGGGACTGTGGTGGTAGTCGTTTGCAGCCGATGGCGCTTGCGGTTCGAATCGACGGCTGTAATGTCGCCGAACTTTGCCAAATGACGATTCAACACGCGTTGGCCTTCTTTGATTGTTTGGCTGAACGGCAATCGGACCAGGAGAAACAGCTTACGCGAACGATTCTGAGTGAAATCCGTTCTCGTCTGTCATACTTGAATCAAGTCGGACTTGACTACCTGACGCTCGACCGTCGGATGAAGACCCTTTCCGGTGGTGAAATGCAGCGAGTTTCTTTAACGAACGCATTAGGTTCGAACCTGGTCAATACACTTTACGTACTGGATGAACCATCAGCCGGTTTGCATTTGCGAGACAGCGAACGAGTGATCGCAGCCATTCAACGGCTGAAACAGGCTGGCAATACAGTTGTTGTGGAGGAACACGAGGAGGCCTTTATACGCAGCGCACACCAAGTCATCGACATCGGCCCCGGAGCCGGACAAATGGGCGGTACCCTTGTTTTTCAGGGATCTCCCGATGAACTCGCTGAGTCGTCCGATTCTGTCACTGGCGAGTATTTGTCCGGCCGGCGAAAGATCGAAGTGCCGTTGTCTGGACAACGGCGGAAGACCGAACGTGGCTGGATTAAACTTGAGGGCGCGAGTCAGCACACATTAAAAAATCTGACGGTCAAGTTCCCTCTGGGCGTATTGTGCGTAGTGACTGGAGTCAGCGGCAGTGGCAAGAGCACGCTGATCGAAGACACGTTGTACCCTGCCCTGTGTCGTGAGTTAAGACAACCGTGCTCGGAATCGAGCCGAGGCGAATATGATCGAATTACGGGTGTCGAACAGATTGACGAGGTGATCCTGATCGATCAAAGCCCGATCGGCCGCACGCCGCGTAGCAATGCGGTCACGTACATGAAAGTGTTCGGCGAAATCCGTAAAACATTCGCTGGAACACCGGAAGCCAACCTGCGTCAATTCACAGCCCGCCATTTCAGTTTCAATGTCAAGGGAGGCGGCCGGTGTCTGAAATGCTATGGCAACGGATCGATTACGGTTAATATGCAGTTTTTGGCCGATGTGTCGATGACGTGTACGGAATGCCATGGTTCTCGGTATCAGCGAGAAATCCTGGAAGTCAAGTACCGCGGATTGACGATAGCCCAGGTTCTGGCTATGACCGTCGGCGAAGCTTTTTCGTTTTTCCGCAGCCAGCCGCAAGTTCACAAGCGGCTGAAGTTCCTTAAAGATGTCGGCTTAGACTACTTGCCGCTGGGCCAACCGGCCACCACGTTTTCCAGTGGCGAGTCGCAGCGGCTGAAGCTGGCATCGTTGCTCGCCTTGGGTTCCCAATCGCGAACCCTGTTTTTAGTGAACGAACCGACCATCGGCCTGCATCCAGCCGACATCAATAACATCCTGAGCTGTTTTGATCGCTTACTTGCAGTCGGACATTCTGTGATCGTAATCGAGCACAACCTGGACATCATCAACAATGCGGATTATGTCGTCGATCTGGGTCCGGAAGCAGGTGACGCCGGCGGCGACATTGTGGTCACCGGCACTCCGGAAAAAATTAAGGAACATCAGAGATCTATCACAGGCCATTTTCTAAGACTCCTTGACGGATAATTCTCGCGACAGGTAGATACGCAACCATGTTTCCTTGCAGTCGGCACGCAATTGAGAACTCTTAGAAACTTGGTAATATGACCATCTAGATACTCGAAACTTTCTTTTCTGCTCATTCGTCGGCGAGTCGAGTCCGAAGCAGGAAGAATTTGGAGAGACGGAACGACATTGTCCCAGCGCAAGGAACAGCCATGAGCGAGGTCCGCCCCTTTGTGCATTTGCATTGCCACACTCAGTTCAGCCTGCTCGACGGGGCGAATCGAATTCCCGATCTCGTGGCCAAAGCCAAAGCGGATGGAATGACTGCACTCGCGATTACCGATCACGGCAACCTGTATGGGGTCCTGAAATTTTATTCCGAGTGCAGAGAGCAGCACATCAAGCCAATCCTGGGCTATGAGGCTTATGTGGCCCCAGGCAACCGCGGCGATCGCACTACTGGAAGTATGAAAGAAGCCAGCTTTCATTTGACATTGCTAGCCATGAATCGCATTGGATTTCAAAATCTGATCAAAATGGCCTCATTAGCCTACCTGGAAGGATTTTACTACAGGCCGCGAATCGACAAAGAGCTTCTTGAAGACTTCAATGAAGGTATTCTTTGCCTGTCGGGCTGTGCGTCCAGCGAACTTTCGCAACTGATTTTGCGGGAAAAAACTTCCGAATCGCGAAAATTGATCGCTTGGTACCAAAAGGTTTTCGGCGATCGATTTTATTTGGAGATTCAAAACTGTGGCCTGGAGATTCAACGGACTTGTAAAGAAGGCACTATCGATCTGGCTGAACGGATGGGATTGCCGCTGGTGGCTACGAATGATGCTCATTATCTGCATCAGGATGATGCGTCGGCCCACGACGTGCTGCTGTGCGTCAATACGCGGACTGTTCGCAGCGACGTAAAACGCATGCGGATGGAAGGCAATCAGTTTTACGTCAAGTCGCCGGCGCAAATGTATGAAGCGTTCGCCGATTGTACGGACGCCGTTGCGCGTACACAGGAAATTGCCGATCGAGTCAACATCGATTTGGACTTAAACACTCGGCATTTTCCGGTCTTCGCGGCACCGCAGGATAAGACGGATACGCAGTACTTGCGCGAACTTTGTCAGGTAGGGTTAAAGGACAAGTACGGCGAGGAATTGACGGACGAACATCATGTGCGGCTGGACTACGAGCTGAGCATCATCGACCGCATGGGTTTTTCTAGCTATTTCCTGATTGTCTGGGACTTCGTCCGATTTGCCGACGAAAGTAACATTCCGTGTCAGGCACGCGGTTCAGCTTGTGGTTCACTTGTGGCGCATGTTTTGGGGCTGAGTAAAGTATGTCCGCTGAAATACGACTTGCTGTTCGAACGATTTCTCGATCCGAGCCGGACCGAGCCTCCCGATATTGACATCGATTTTTGCCGCGATCAACGGCAACTGGTGATCGACTACATAAAGGGAAAATACGGCGAGGAAAACGTCGCGCAGATCGGGACGTTTGGGACGCTGAAAGCCAAAGCTGCGATCCGGGACGTTGGGCGAGTCCTATCGGTACCGCTGGCGAGGGTCAATGAAATTGCCAAGATGGTGCCCGAGACGCTGGGAATTAAACTGCAAGACGCCTTGGTGGAGAGTCCGGAACTGAAAGAGGAATACGACGCGGATAATGACGTCCGGGAAATGATTGATATTGCTATGCGGTTGGAAGGTTTGGCACGCAGTGCTGGCACTCATGCGGCCGGCGTGGTGATGGCGGATGAACCGCTTGATCGATATGTCCCATTGCAAAAGATCAGTGGCAAAGACGACTTTGTTACTCAGTGGGATATGTCTGCTGTTGAAAAAGCCGGCCTATTGAAGATGGACTTCCTGGGGCTCAGGAATCTGACAATTCTGGACAAGTCTGTCCAAAATGTGCGCAAACACCGTGGAATTGAAATTGATCCTGTACAGCTCCCGCTGGATGATGCGGAAACGTTTGCTCTACTTGAGCGAGGTGAAACGAAGGGCATCTTTCAGTTCGAAAGCGACGGGATTCGCGATCTGTTGATGAAGATGAAACCCGACAGTTTTAAGGACATCATTGCTACGTCAGCACTGTATCGCCCCGGTCCGTTGGAAGGCGGTATGGTGATGACCTACGTTGACGTCAAGCACGGTCGCCATTCCATTCCGAAGATGCACCCAATTGTCGATCAAATTCTGGAAGAGACCTATGGCGTCATGGTTTATCAGGAACAAGTGATGCGGATCCTGAATCGTGTTGGCGGGATCGAGCTGTCCGACGCCTATCAGTGCATCAAGGCGATCAGCAAGAAGAAGCTTTCGATCATTGCACGCTATCGTGAAGAATTCTTCGGAGGGGCACAACAGCGAGAATTGAAAGAAAGCACGGCCGCCGAATTGTTCGGTATGATCGAAAAGTTTGCCGGTTATGGTTTCAATAAGTCCCATTCTACGGCATATGGCGCGATATCGTATCAAACGGCTTACCTGAAAGCGCATTATCCGCAAGAGTTCATGGCGGCATTGTTGTCGTGTGAAATGGAAAACACGGACAGAATTTCCGAACACATCGATGATACGCGGCGGATGCGGATCGAGGTAGTCCCGCCCGATGTCAACCGCTCGGATGTCCAGTTTAGCGTCGAGGGCGAGCAGGTGACATTCGGACTTGGTGCGTTGAAAGGAGTCGGCAAACAGGCGGTCGGAGCTGTCGTCCGAGAACGCGAAGCCAACGGCCCATATAAAAATATTTTCGATTTGACTGAGCGTGTCGATCCGAAAAGTCTGACTAAAGGTGTGTTAGAAATTCTGATCAAAGCAGGGGCCTTGGACAATCTTGGTCCGAACCGAGCTCAACACCTGCTCGTCGTAGATCGCGCGATTCAGTCGGCTGCTGCGATGTACCGCGACCGGCAGCGCGGACAGAATCGCTTGTTTGAAGACGCCGACATTGGGCAAGACGGCAAGACGGCTCGGACCGTGCTGCCTGATGCACAGGATTGGCCGCAGAGTCAAAAGCTGGTTTTCGAAAGAGAAGTTTTTGGTTTTTACTTAACCTCTCATCCTTTGACAAAACATGCCAATCGGATCAAAAAGTATGTGACGCACACGATGACAGATTTGGAAAGATTGGACGACCGAACCGAAGTTTGCCTGGGTGGCATGATTTCGGCCATCAAACGAGCTTCCACCAAGAAACCCAGCCGCAGCGGTCATACTCGATACGTCAACTTCGACCTCGAAGATTCGCAGGGAAGCATTCGCTGTATCATTTGGCCCGATGAGTACTCGAAGCTCAGCGAAAAGGTGACGGCAGAGGCCATCTGTTTCATTAAAGGCAAGATGGACCGTCGAGGCCGCACGCCAAACGTCATCGTTCACAACGTACTGACATTGGAGCAAGGTGACAAAGAGTTCGCGAAACAAATCGCCATTAAACTAAAACGCGGTTTGCACACGGAAGACGAGATGGTCCGCATCCGCGACGTGCTGAAACGTTTTCCCGGTCGTACGGATGTTGTACTGATTCTGGACACTCTTAACAATGAAAATACAAAGAGCGGAAGTCGCTATATTTTGAGGGTTCCAAGTGATCTGCGCGTGTCGTGCAGTCAAGAACTACAAGATGAACTTGCTGGACTACTCGGACGCGATAATTTCGAATTGCACTCTGCAACCTGTGTCAAGAACGGACACGCAAATAGAAACGTCAGATTACGAATGACGGCCTTGTAAGGCCCCTGCTGTGAACAATGTATAAAACACATCTGTAGTTTTGGTGTTGATCCACGAGAAAAAAGAGGCTCCTGGTCGTCGGCTGGGGTTGATCGCCATTGACACTGAAGACAACTTCGCACGTTGCCAAGGTCTTAGTGCGAATCGTCTGGCCAATACCTGCGGCAATCGATGGAAAAAATCGCATAATTATTAGACGAAAGCGTAGGGACGGCCATTCGCATCTAATGAGTATGGTTCTGTCTTAACCCGCAGGTGCTCTCCATATCTATCGTTGATCCCAACTCTTATACACTGCCGCAATTTTAACGCATCCTGGCCGGAAAGTGGACATGCACTTGCTCGTGCATCGTGTAGAGTCGAAATTGCTGACCGTCATGTACCAGTAAGCCGCTGGATTTATTCTCCTTGGCCGGCTGCAGTGGATTGGCAGGGTACTTTTTCCAATGACGCAAATCGGTCGACGTAGCTACGTTGGTTGTCCAAAGCCTCGGAGTATTGCCGCGTTCGGCTCCATGATAGTACGCGTAATAACGACCCTTGTATTTGATGATCTGATTTAGGGCGACAAAATCTTTATCACAGCTGGAAGGACCGGGGCGTAATACCGGTTCATCTTGCAGATTGGTCCAAACGATCATGTTTTTCGAAGTCGCCAACCAGACACCCAAGTCGCTACGCTCGTAAAACAGATACCACGTCATGTCTTCGTACCACGCCGTTGGAGTGCCATAAGGACCGGGATCGATCGGTCGTCCGTCGACGTTCCGGACGTCGAGTTGACCTTGTCGTTTCCAGTGGACACGATCCTTCGAGCTAAGTAGGTGCGACTGGTCGCCGAGCCCTTCGGCGAACATGTAGTACGTGTCACCTTGTTTGACGACGTTCACATCTTCGACCCAGTGGTTGCTGCATATGGGATTGTCCGCGTGACGCATCCATTTCAAACCGTCCAGCGATGTCGCGTATCCGAGTTTCTTCAATCCTTGTTGGGTGCCATCGTAGCCGGTAAACCACATGTGGTATGCGCTGCCTTCACGAAGGATCCAACCACGTTCGCGAATACGCACATCCCAATGTCCGTTTCCGCGAGCGGTGAACACGGGATTGTTCGCATACGGCTCGAAATTGACCAATTCCATCGGAAATTCAACGTCAGCAGTAGTGGCCGCCGAGGCCCACGGGCCTACGAAAAGCACGAGTGCAATGGAAGCACGTATTATGTGTCGAGCCTGCGTCAAGGTTGCGGACACCAATGGTGGCTCATTTCAATTGATCATACTGATGAGTGACGAGTGATTGAAACGGCCGGCAATTTACTCATCACAGTCCCGTAGACAGATGCTTCATAGCCAGAAGTACTTCTGGAAGAACTCAATCAGATCGCCAAGTAGGACATAGCCCAGGCTTCTTTCGCCACAACTGATTTTTGCTTGAACTTCGGCGCCGATCCGTAAATTCGGCAATTTGTTGGTGTCGACTTCAACAAGCACTTCGACAATACTACCGGTCAGGTTGGACGCGTCGGTTCTAGTACCGATGTTCTTCAGCTCCCCGCAGAAAATCATATCCGATGCGGTGGACAGAACAAACTCGACCGGCAACCGCTTTGTCCCGAGCGTCTCCTGAGCTCGTAGGAGATGGCCCAATCGACGCTCCTCGACTTCCAATTCCAGATGCCAATCACCGCTGGTGTCCATGATTTGTAGCAGGATGTCTCCACGGCGCACCGGCCGGTCTTGCAATAGTTGGTCGACCTGAAACGTTGCAATACGTCCACTGATTGGGGCGAGAACCGTTAATCGCGATGCCCGTTTCTTCAGAGTTTTGACTTCCTCGCGAGCACCCTCAATTTCGATCCTGATTTCTTCGATTTTTCCCTGCAAGCGAATGTCGTCCTCATTTTCTGGCGTCTGGAATGCCTCGTCCAATTCTGCTTGCAGGGCAAAAAGCAAGTTCCGTTTTCCATCTAGGTCTACTTGGGCCGCCAGTAACTCAGAATTCAAAGGGTCATATGACAGTATCAGCAGCTCCTGGCCTTGGTTCACAAAATCTTTGTTTTCCGCCTTGATGACATCAACTTTTCCGTTCCAAGGTGCAAAAACGTCGCGTTGGATAACCGGCATCAGTCGGCCTTCGCCGTCTATGCGATATTCGTATGGTGTAAACATCATTGCCAGAATTACACCGGCGATGACGGCCAGGACCGCCGCGACTTTCAACTGATTGCGCCCCTCGATCCATGTGAAACATCGTCCGCAAAACCGCCACAGCGGCATCAGAATCAGATCTTGGTGAGATCGGGCGTTTGACAATGCGGTCGCCGTATGGTCAGCCAATAAATTGACCTTATCTATCAGTTCCGGCTGCGGGCGGCTTTCGAAAAACTGTTCGATAATGAGACCACCAATCGGAGTGCGTTTTTTTTCTTTGCGCCGCAGCTGCGACAAATCATCCCGCAGATCGATTAGCGGATGGGTTTTGAATAGAGGAACGATCATGATCATCTTCGAGCCGCTCTCTTGTACGAAGTCACGCAGCGGCTCTTCAATCTGTGTCGGGAAATGATCCAATTCTCCGGTGTACGTTAGTGGCTCTCGCATCGCGATCACTCGGGAAGACATAGCTGCCATGTTTCGCACTAAGTTCGATCGATGGTCAACAGAACGCTGGTCGCTGATCGCCTTGATGACCGACTTGCGACGCCACTGCACGGTGACACTCAAACGGTCACAGCCCGTTAATTGGCGGCCAATGCTGGCGGCTGTGGCGGCGACGTCTGAAACATCCAGTGTGCGATGTAGCTTTAGGACACACCGTTTGAATTGCTCGGCGAAACTCGGGGCTTTGGAAGCCAGAGCCACGGTTGACTGCCGATCCATAAAGTGTCCGGCAAATCTGCACATCTGTTCTACGAACTGCAAGAATTCAGGACGAACTTGTTTCGGCGTGTCGGCTTTTTGAAAGATCTGAACGACCCCAATACACTTCTGGTTACTTTTTATGGCTGCCAGTAAGATCAAATCCTTTGTTGGCAGCTTTGCTCCGCGAGAATCATCAGGGCTAAACGTACACGCCTGTCCATGCGAAATCACATCGGTCAACAGCTGCTGATTCAACGTACTGGCCTTTGGGTCGTCGTAAAAACCCGTTTGCTGCAGTCCTTGATTGCAAACCAAGTCCAGTTGATCTCTGCCGTTTCGTAACCAGACTGCTCCGGCCTGTGCGCCAACGGCTTTGATGACTCGTTTCAAAAACTCTTTAAAGAATGTCTGCTCTGGAACATTGGCTTGCGAGTACTCTTCAATCTCGCGAGCCAATTGAATGAAGCGGTTGCGGACTTGCTCAACACTATCCGACCTCGACATAATTCTTTCCAGTTGGAACGTTGCCGTCAGGGATGATTTTTCAATGATATCTGGATTCTATCCCACCGAGACGGCTAAGGTCTATGACTCTTGTGCAAAACCTGATCAGAGTTTGACTCTGAATGCCAACTCGCCGTTCCGGCTTCCGTTTTCCCTCCAACGATCTTAGAATATGTGTTTGTTGGACGAAAATTCTGTCATAGTAGATCAAAAGGCGGGCTGTCATGGATCGTCCTGCGAAGAGTGAAATCGAGCGAGCGGCACCGACCATCCGAATGACGGACGGTTGGCATTGTATGCACTTGTACTACCGCGTGAACCAAAAAGAATTGAGCGGTTTAAACGAAAGCGAACGGACCCAAGGGTGTGAAGAACTGGCACATATCTTGGATCCCGACCGCGATGCTGCACCGCAGCGGATTCAAACGTCTGTTGTCTCGGGGCATCGAGCCGACTTGGGTTTGATGATCTTGGATCCCGACCCACTAGTGATTGATTCAATGCAACAGTCAATTCGAGCTTGCTCTCTGGGTCCTGCATTGCAGCCATCGTATTCATTCGTGTCAATTACGGAAGTTTCAGAATACGTCCCAACGGTCGAGCAATATAAACAAAAGTTGCGGCTGGATGGAATGGATTCCGCTGACCTAGCCTATGCGGCCAAAATTAAGGCGTACGAAGGTCGGCTGCCCGCAATGAATAAGCAACGTCTTTATCCGGACATTCCCCCATTTCCGGTAACGTCTTTTTACCCGATGAGCAAGAATCGGCATCCGTTGGCAAATTGGTATCTGGAACCGTTTAGCACTCGGTCCACTCTGATGGCCAAACACGCGACGTCGGGAATGAAATTTTCTGGCCGAGTGACACAGTTGATCACAGCGTCAACCGGATTCGACGACTGGGAATGGGGAGTTACGTTATGGGGCCGTGCGCCGGAATTCATCAAAGAGATCGTTTACACGATGCGATTTGATACTGCATCGGCCAAGTACGCATCGTTCGGTCCATTTTATATTAGCTACATCATGAGTCCGGCCGAGGCGATTAACCACTTGCGGTTGTAACAGGCCAAGGCAAGAGCGTATTTTTTTACACACCGGCTGGTCCGAGTCGTTGTCGAGATCAGCCTGCCCGGCGCTCTTGGTGCGAATCGCCCTGCTCTGTGAGCCAAATAGGAGTGAAGCCTTTGCTCTCAAAAAGATGGGCCAGGTGCAAGTGGCAGGTGAAGAACAGGATTTGCTGGCCTTGTTCACCAAGATCAATCAACTCATTGGCGGCTGCTTCTGAGCGAAGGTGATCGAAGTTGGCGATCACGTCATCTAGTACCATTGGCAGCTCGATGCCGCGGCGCGTAAATTCGCGGACCAGGGCCAGGCGGATTGCTAGAAAGAGCTGCTCGCGAGTGCCACCGCTCAGGTGTTCGACCAATAGGGTGTTGGACTGGTCATCGTCAATGCAAAGGCGGCGTTTACCCAAGGGCGTCCAGAGAGTGCTGTACTTTTGATTACTAAGACGCTGTAGATAGTGTGAAGCGGCTGCCAGTGTCTTGGGTTGGCAAGTCCGTTCAAAGTCGGCCCGGATTTGTTCGACGGCTCGCGAGGACAACTCGAAGGTCAACCACCGCTCGACCGTCTGTTTGATCTGGGCAGCGACCTGTTCTCGCTCAAACCGCAATTGAGTCGAAAGACGGTCGGATTCCAGTGTGGTCAGTTCCTGCCTTATCCGTCCTTGGTTTTCGAACGCTTGTTGCAGGTCTTGCTTCAGGTCATCACGTTCCTGCTTTAGCGTCCTGATGCATTCGGCATTGCTGTCGGCGTTGTAAGCAAGCAGGTCCTCTTCTACAACCGCAAGTTCGGGTTCGGTTCGAGCAGCTATTTCGAGGTCAGACTTGGCATCATATAAGCGCTGTTGTTCCTCGTGTCGTTGCTTGTACCATTCGGCTCGTTGTTCGAACTCTTTGCGAGAGGCGGCTCCACCCTGCACCAATAGTGCCGAGCGTTGTGTCTTGAGTTCATCGATGTTGGTCTGATATTTTTCGGCTTCGGCATGCCGGGCCTTTTGTTCACGTCGCAAATATCTTCGATCTTTTCGTTGCGTGGAATACTGCTGCAGATCTTCTTCCCAGGCGAGCAAAACATTGAGCGGGTGTTCATAATCCAAATCCCACCGATGCATCCGGTGTCCTAACTCTTCAATTCGCTTTCGGTAAGTTTCGTAGGTCTGCCGCAGGTTCTGGAGTTTTGTGTCGGCTGACGTCCATAATCGATGGATTTCATTTGCCTCCACAACATTCTGCCAGACTTCGAAGGCTTCATCGACGTGGATCGTTTCCGTAAATCCCGACTGAGTCAACAATTCACACCAGTTTTGCCGCGTTGTGGCGATTTTACGTTGGATACTTTGGAACCGGCTGCGCAGGTTGCTCAGTCGTCGGCGCAAATTGTGTATCTGCTGCTGCTGCTGCGTCAATTGCTCCAATTCGATCAGCCTTTGTGTCACATGTTTGATTAGTTCGGCCTCGGACAATCGGAAGGCATCATTTACCGGAACCGACCCGTCGGCGGTGATTGTTTCCAGAGCCGTGACGTGTTCGATTGATGTCCGGATCTCGCGCAGGCGAATTTCGTTTTCACGCAGTTCGTCTTGCAGCAGCTCAATGCTGTCCTGTACCTCACGCTCGAAATGCGTTTTCAATGCCCAAGTCAGTCCACCGCAAGTGATGCCCAACAGCGAGTAAATCGTGCCAGCAATTCCGTTGGTCGTTAATCCTGATACAAGGCCCAGGACCGCCAGGACCGCACCAGTGACTGCGAAAATTCCCAATACCGCGTAAACCCACTTCGGTAGCGTCAACCGAGCTTGCAAGCGTTTCGATTGATTGAGTAGTCCGACACGGCGGTGTTCGAGTTCGGATTCACGAAGTTTTAGTGCGCCCAGTTCCTCCAGCTCGACCAGCTTTTGTCGAGTTTGGGTCAATGCGTCGTCCAGGGTGACGCCGCCAAACTGGCGTAGTTGGTCATTCAGCTCCGCTAACCGTTGCTGACGGATTCTGGATAATCGCTGCTGGCGGCGTCTCAGTTTTTCCCGGCGAGCTAATACAGATTGGTAGTTTCGTGCCATGCTGACCATGCGGAAGTAAGCGGCTGGCGTTGTATCGACCGCTTGTAACCGACTGGCCGACCACTCCGGCCCTAATGACTCGAACTGATCGTCCATTTGTTGACATAGTTCGTCCGTCTCCCGTTGGGATGTGACGATTCGCTCGTGCACTTGTTGTAGCCAATGGGATTGGTCAACGAAACTACGCATAGTGACTGCATGCCTTTGAATTTCCGGATCGATCGTTATCTGTTCTGCTTCCCGCCGAAACTGACTTGCTTCGGCCAACAGCGTGTCGCGGCCGTTGACCGCCGTCGACAACTCGATCTCGATTCCATCCAGTCTAGCCAAACCGTTTTTTGGAAACTCGGCGACGATCGGCAATTTGTCCATTTCTGTTTGACAAAGCCGCACGCGATTCCAGGGACTCCAGATGTGTTCCATGAAAAGATGACCGCGAAGCTGTGCTTGGATACCTGCTTGACGGCCTTGCAAGTCCGTAATCATGATTTCATTGTGATTACGCTCGTGGGTCAATTCGGAATGTTGCCTGATGAGTCCATTGACGGATTCGATTTCTGCACACAATTGATCGAATTTGTGAAACAGCTTGTATAGTTTGCCACGGTCTTGCTGCTCGGAGTCCCATTGCCGTGGGTCGAACAGCCGATTACCCTCGTTTTCGATATCAGTTGAGACTTCGAGTAAGCGTTGACCGTCTGGGCCTAGGGCAACTGCGTAAATATGTTCGGCGACTTTATCATTCTGCAGTGTCGCCAGCTCTTGTAGTTCGTGCAGGCCGATGGCGAAAATGTTATCGAAGACTTTTTCCTCGGTTCCGTTCAGCAGATCGCCTACTAATTCTTCGGCCGGCGTCTGACCAGTCGAATTGGTGACTGTCAACAGACCTCGGCCTTGACCATGAAACGTCCGGCGAATTTCGTAGACTTGTCGGTGATGTTTGAATTGCAAAGAACCTTCCCAATCGATTCGGCTGCCATGCCGTCGACGGCCGAAGGGGTCTCCGAATCGACATGACGCCGCGGCGTCATGTGATTTGAAACCGTACAAAATGGCGCGAAGGAATTGCAGGAGTGTCGTCTTGCCGGCTTCATTCGGTCCGTAAAAGACGGTCAGACCGTTCTGGGCTAACGGCACATGCAGGTCTTGCCAGATGCCGAAACGACGAATAAGAATCTTGGTGATTTTCATGGTGTGAACCACGTCATTCCGTTTTGGCGAGCATGGGCGATAATCGCCTCGTGATCCACTTCGTCAATCAGCGATCGCAGCCGAGTCAACCAGGGACCTTCTGGCAAGCCCGCGTCTTCCAGGCATTGTTGCAACGATTTGCGGGTTGCTTTTTCAGCGAGATTTAGTCGCTCGAAGTACTGAATCGCAAACTCGTTGCCTTCCAAATCAGAATCAGCGGGGTTTACTTGCGGGACAAAACGAAAATGATGCATCTGCGACAGATCTGGCGGTAGTGGCGAATCCAGCTCATACAAAGCGACGATCTTGGATCGGACACTTTCGTCTCGAAGCAAATCGAACAGTCGTCCCGAGCCTCGGATTGTCCAATTTATTAACCATAGTTGTTCCGTTGGTTCAGGTCGGCATCTTTGGTGAGCGGCTTGCATGCTTTCTGCGAGTTCGTCCTGACTCATTTTCGCGCCGACGTGGACAGCCGATTGTTTCCAACGGACCGGGGCTGTCGGGATGAAGGTACACAGGGCCGATCCATCCGTTGCGACTTCGACCAAAGTGCAACCATGTGGTCCAGTTTGACGCGGATTTTGCCCCTGTGTGCCGCCCGGATTATGAGCGATTCTTTTTTTTAGTGTGATCGTCTGTCGCTTCTCCGGACCTCTGAGGGCCAAATAATCGACAGAACATTTGGCTAATGCATCACGCACCTGGCCCGAAAGACCAGGATCGCTTGGCTCGCTTTCATTGTGTTCGTCCCCATCGTCCGGCACAGTCACCCCCATCCGTTCAGATGCGATGGTGGCCAAACCAATCGAAAAGGGAATTGTCCGAGCTGCACCGTTGCGCGACAACTCACCGGATCTGGTGATGGATTGAATGTGTCCAACCTTTTCGTCTCTGATGACGGCCGCAGCGATCGATGCGATCACATTTCCGTCTCGCAGCACCGCGACCGGCTCATCGCTGTCTGGAGAAAACAATGTGACATTTTGTGGAAGATCATCCAATGTCCTCCAGGCCGTCAGCGGATCGGTCTCTCCGGCCACGACAAAGACCTGAATACCATGTTGATCCAGACGTATGAAACCGTTAACCAGGTCAGCGTGAGCACGCAGACTTTGATCGCTTTTGTCGAACGTATTTCCAGCAAGCAGCAGGAAATGGGCTTGCCGCTCGATACAAGCCGATACGACGTGTTCGAAGGCTGTCGAAGTCGCTTCTTCGACAATCGCTCGATGGCATTCGGACAGCGCCCCCAGTTGTTCGAGTTGGTGATCGACATAAGCGTTCGAGGCATGAATAAAGCGAAGTGCCTGAAACGGCATTAGGCAATCCTTTGCAGACCGAACGGGTGGGCTCGTGTAATGTGGAAGTATAATCCAACGTTTTTTTCGAAGGTGGTCTGGAGTGACTTGGTTCCGGGCTTGCCAACATAGAACCACGCCAAACGCTCGTAACCTTATTCCACACAGAGCCAAAGAGTGTAATCACAACAAACTTTTGCGCGAAGGCCGGATTCGGCGTTGTCAGTTGACGGGTTGTCTGAACCGCCGGCTACAGAAGTCGTGACAAAACCACTTCTTGTGTCATAGGGCACAAGTCGTCTGATCCACGCCGACGATTTGCTTACCCTTTGGCTGATAGTCGCAGCGATTTGCGGATAACCAAGGTGAGTCAAGACTTGCTTGACTTTAGCCACTTGTTGAGCCAATTTTCACATGTCTGGTATTTCGACGTCAGTTTCCAGAACGCCGTCCAGAAAAACGCCGTCGTTGTTTTGGTGAATGACCAGTGTCGAGAAGTTCAAGTTGGGATATGCTAGCAGAATATGTTGAACTTCATACTCGACCCAATGCGGGTTATGAAGTGTAATTGCGCTTCCGTGGGTCGACTTCGCAGCAGCTGACTTTGTCCGCACGGTTCGTTCGTTCAACTCGTCCACCATTTCCTGCGATCGATCTGTCTCGAATGACTTCAGGCGAACAGGAAAAATCAATACATTAAGACAGATTTGGTCTTGCCGTCCTCTGAAATGTGTAGATCATTAATTGCGGTTGGTCACTTGTGGTCGTGAGACTAAAATTCAGTAATCTCATACGCTTAGGCCCGTGAAGAATATCTAAATCATTGAGGAAGAAATCGGTGCATTTACTTCGTAACGCGACTCGAGCAGTCCAAATGGGATCAATCACAATCGGTGATGGCCATCCGATCGCCATTCAGAGTATGACGGCCACCACAACCCGAGACGTGGACGCGACGAGTGAGCAAATCAACGCATTGGATGCGGCGGGAGCCGACCTGGTCCGCGTGGCGGTCGACAGCAAGAAAGACGTGACCGCGTTAGCGGAAATTCGTCGACGGACGACGGCCAATTTGTCAGTTGATCTGCAGGAGAATTACCGGTTGGCGGAAGCCGTGGCCCCTCACGTCGACAAGATTCGGTACAACCCAGGACACCTGTATCATCACGAACGGGAAAAATCGTGGCAGGAAAAAGTGAAGTACATTGTAAGTGTCGCTGCAGACAACGATTGTGCGGTTCGCATCGGAGTCAATGGCGGGTCGGTTGATCCGAACAAGCGGAAAAAGTACGATCCTGGCGATTTGATCTCGCCAATGCTGGTCAGCGCATTCGATCACTGCGACTTGCTTGATTCGCTGAGCTTTACCCGGTTTTGCATTTCGTTGAAGGACTCCGATCCACAGAACGTGATCAACGTCAACCGTCGATTTGCAGATGTGCGGCCCGACGTGCCATTGCATCTAGGAGTCACCGAAGCCGGCATGCCGCCGGACGGCATCATCAAAACGCGAATCGCTTTTGAACAACTGATTGGCCACGGCATCGGCGATACAATTCGCGTGTCGTTAACTGTTCCCAACGACCGTAAGAGTGAAGAGATTGAAGCGGGGCGGAACATCCTTGCCGACATAGCCGAGGGCCGAGTTCGCACGGTAGTCGACTTCGGTCTGAAGACGCTGAATATCATCAGTTGTCCTAGTTGTTCACGCGTCGAAAACGAAGCGTTCGTCGAACTGGCTCAACAGGTCAAACAGATGACCGACTATGCAAAGGAGCACGCGATTACAATCGCGGTCATGGGCTGTCGTGTGAACGGTCCCGGCGAAACCGATGATGCGGATTTGGGCCTGTGGTGTGCCCCGAACTTCGTCAACTTAAAACGCGGCAGTAAACACCTGGGAGCCTATCGGTATGATGAAATCCTGCAGCGTCTAAAAGACGAACTGGATGCGTTAATTGAAGGCCGAGACTCTGAATCGAATGCCGTTGGGTATTGATTTTCCTATCGTTCACGGCACGTGGTGGTATGTGAAAGATCGCTTAATGCTCGGATGGGGTATATCTGATAGGCGACGACTTCTAGAACCGCGAGGACAGCTGCAAAGAAGATGGGATAATAGACTCCGTTGCTTTGGTTGGCTAGGTCGCTGATGCGGTCGAATCGAATCGAATAGGATCGTCGATTGGGAACCTACCAGTGTCAAACTCCAGGCCGTCGGAAACGTTCTGCAGCCAGCTTTCGACTTGAGCCCGTGCGATGACGCCGATATCCGTGCGGTATTTCTGTAACAGTTCATCACGGGCGTCCCGGGCACGGTTTAGTAGGTTAACAAGATGGGACTCGTCACTAGTCGTTCGCCGTTCCAAAGCGGAGAGAGGGGGATTCGAACCCCCGGTCCCGGTTTCCCAGGACACGGCATTTCCAGTGCCGCACAATCGGCCACTCTGTCATCTCTCCCAAAACGGCTTTCCTTAGAAACTGGGTTCCACTAAAGTGTTGGATCGGTGAAAGATGCTCGCGACACTTCATTAATCAGCAATTAAGCATACTACTTTTTTTTGGCCTTGGAGTTTTTGCCAGTCTTTTTCTTTGCGGTCATTTCTTTGGACTTGTCGTCTTTTCCTTTGCGTTGTTTTTTTGAATTTGTTTTTTTTGGTTTGCCTTCGCCTTTTTCGCTCTTCGGAGCGGAAGTCTCAGCTTTGCGAGTTTTCTCCGCCTTGCGTTGGCTAGCTTCCTGTTCCCTAGCAGCGATTTGAGCAATGGTACGCAATCGAGCTTGAATCATTCGACAGTTCGAATTTAGATTTCTCCACTTGGGATCGCGCGACCGGTTGCTCGGCGAGACGCCCTGATTGTCTAGGACCTTGATCCAAGCAGCCAATTGTTCCCGCGAGTGCTGAAGTTGGCGATGTAATTTCGTTTCAGTTTGTGGCATTGTTGATTCGCTTCATTGCATTCGGAGTTTGGGTTAGTATGTTAATGGACATTTTGAGAACTTTGTTCGTAGTTCTGGGAACATCACAGAAGAAACGTTTGAGTCGGATATTTCAAAATGGCCACGCTATCTATCACGCGGTGATTGTTGCATGGTCAGGATATTTCTTCAACATTGTTTTATGCAACAGTAATCTACATTAACACTTTCCGCGACCATGATGAATGATACGGGCATTGTTGCAGTGTTTACTGGAGTTCGCAGGCCTTTTGAGCTGCGCGAGTTCCCTGTTCCTACGCCAGAGCCTGGCGCGATCCTGGCGAAACTAACTTTGGCCAATATCTGCGGCAGCGATTTACACATTTGGCGAGGTACCTATGACGTGTCACGCGGTCAGACGGAACCGTATTGCCTGTCAATCGGCCACGAAATGGCAGGTGTAGTCGAGCAACTGGGAGATGGCGTCACGTGTGACTCGAGTGGCCAGCCGCTGAACGTAGGCGATCGGATTGTGTTTCAGTATTTTCACCCCTGCGGCCGCTGTCGCAGTTGCCTGCGAGGGACAACACCACGCTGTAAATACGGACTGCGCTACCGCTTTCCGCCGAACGAGTATCCACATTTTAATGCGGCGTACGGACAGTATTACTACCTGCGTCCGGGACAAGCAGTCTTCAAGATTCCAGACAATGTCCCCGACGACTTAGCGGGAGCAGCTAACTGCGCGCTCTCACAGGTCATCGACGGATTGGAGAAGGGAAATGTGGGCGTCGGCGACCACCTGGTGATCCAAGGTGCGGGCGGTTTAGGGATCAATGCGATTGCTGTGGCTCGCGAGCGCGGCGTTGCGCAGATTATTGTCATCGACGGAGTGGAATCACGGCTGGCATTGGCCGAGGAATTTGGAGCCGATGTGACCATCAACTTAAATGAGTTTCCGACCTCAGATGATCGCGTGCGCCGAGTCAGAGCACTTACTGATGACTTCGGAGCTGACGCGGTCATGGAATTGGTTGGTTCCTCCGCAGTGGTTCCGGAAGGCATCGAAATGCTGGCACAGGGCGGCACCTACATCGAAATCGGCAACATCAACCAAGGACAAACAGTCGAGATCGATCCCTCGAAGCTAGTACACGGCGGAAAGACATTTCTCGGCTTAATGTGGTATGAACCGATAAGTCTGCAGAAGGCGCTGAACTTGTTGAGTATGCAAAGTGACCGCTATCCGTTCCACAAGATTCTATCGTGCAAATATCCGATTGTTGCAATCGACCAGGCATTTCAAGATCAAGATAATGGTGCCGTGCAGCGAGCCGCTTTACTGCCATGGGAAGTGAGTTGAGCGTCAGCAGTTAGGAGCCTGTTGCAAACAGTTTGTAGTCACTGCATTCATGCAGGTTCGGTTCCAAAGGAATCCGATGAATCAGGTTGCTGCAAACGGTTTTTAACCGGTTGTTAGAGGGAAGACAAAGCTCATGCGTGCGGTCGTACTTGGTTCGGATGGCGTTACATTCGAAGCCGATTATCGGGAACCGAAGCTGCTTAATGGTGAGGTACTGGTTCGTGTCTTGCGGGTGGGGATTTGCGAAACGGATTTGCAATTGATTCAGGGTTACATGGGATTTCACGGGGTGTTGGGGCACGAATTTGTCGGTGTTGCCCAAAGCGGACCGCTCAAAGACGAACGGGTTGTCGGTGAGATCAACTGTAGTTGCTGGAAGTGTAGTCTTTGTCGAGCTGGGTTTCCGAATCACTGTCCAGAACGCCGTGTGCTCGGCATCATGAATCATGACGGAGCGTTTGCCGATTACATTGCTGTTCCCTCCCAAAACCTGCATCGTGTGCCGGATGAGGTTTCAACGAACGAGGCCGTTTTTACTGAACCCCTTGCAGCGGCTCATCAAATTCCAGTGCAAGTACCGCTCGACATGAGCCAGCATGTGGTCGTGTTGGGAGACGGTCGGCTGGGTAATCTGTGCGCACAAGTCATTAAGCGACATGGTTGTCATGTAAGCGTTGTTGGCAAGCACGCTGAAAAACTTGCATTGCTGGAACGATTGGGAATCAAAGCCGTCTTACTCACTGACGCCAAATTGACTCATACAGCCGACATCGTCGTTGATTGCACGGGCTCGCCGACGGGACTTCCTACGGCGATTCAACTTGTCAAACCGCGGGGAAAGATCATCTTGAAGACGACTGTGGCTGTCGAGCAGGCGCTTTCATTCACATCACTGGTGATCGATGAGATCACATTGGTCGGGTCGCGATGCGGCCCTTTTCGGCCAGCATTAGATGCCTTGAGATCGAAACAGATCGATGTCCTGCCGCTCATCTCATCAATATTTCCGCTCGACAAAGCAAGCGAGGCCTTAGAGCAAGCTCAGGCAAGTACGGTTCTGAAAGTGTTGCTCGACGTGGAATAGTAGCGAGGTTATCACAGCCCGCCGGGACTACACTCCAAATGGCATTTGGAGTGCCTTTGAGCACTTGTAGTAGAACACGTGGGGATTCAGGAGCGAAGTCTCACAAGTTCAGCTACCACGAGCCCGGAGTCTTCACATAGGTCGTATCGAGATCGTGGAACATCGCAAACGCGTCGTGTGGAGTTCACACACTGTTCGCGGTTTGACCGTCGTTTAGTGACCGAAGCTCCAGCACGGGCAGCGTTTGCTTGATCTGGCTTACACATTTATGAATAGCCCATGCAAGCTGACGGTAGTTAGGAAGTGCTGCCTTCGGTTCAGGACCTCAGAGAAGTCGGCGCTAGCTCACAGTGCGACTTTTCAAGAATCCCTCCAAGCGGCGGCGGCGGCGCGGATCTTGGAGTTTGTTGAAGGCTCTGGTTTCGATCTGACACACACGTTCACGAATGACTCGAAGAATTACGTCGACTTGCTCCAGCGTATACGAAAACCATCACCCAGGCCGTACCAAAGGTTCAATATCTCGCGTTCGCGATACGTTAGCGTTGTTAGTACTTTGCTCAATGTGTCCTTCAGTGTTTCCTGTGCCGCGACATTGGTGGGTCTTCGAAGTCGAGAGTCTTCAATGAGATCGCCGAGATCGTTGCTGTCGGTCTCGCCGATCGGCCGGTTCAGACTGGTTGTTAAACCAGCTTCAGCTCCATCGCTGACCCTGTCATCCGCGTTGGTTGCTGCTGAAATCACAGCGCCGGAGCGGTCTTTACTCACTTCGGCGCAGCTGGCAGACCACACGGTGACATTCGCAAACGAAATCAAGATGACAATTTTGATTATTTGCATTGCGAGTCACAAATTATTTTGACGTGTAACAATGTCGTTTTTGACCGTCCTACAATCAAACTTCGCCATTTCTCGTGTTCGTGCCTGGTAATACGAGGACAAAGCCCTTCCTTAGAAGTGTGCAGTGACCTGCATGACTCGGATAGCAGCAAGGCCTATCAGGTCGGGCGACACTTCTACAGCATTCTGGCTACACCGCAGCACCCAATTTCACATCCAGAAAGTTGACCAGCATTTGTACGGTAAACAAATCCGGTATGCGGCTAACTTTGGGATCTTCGGCAAACTGATCAATGTCGGCAAAAGGTAACTTTTCGCGCAACGTTACGATTCCCTGCTGGGTGACCGTGCCGTCATCGACGAAATCGGGATCGGCTGACGTTAGGTTCTCGGGAAACAATTCGCCTTTGATGATCTTGATGTCGAAATTCTTTTCCAGGCGGAAGATGATGTCCAAAAAGTCGATTGATTCGGCACCTAAATCAGCGACCAACGCCGCTTCCGGAGTAACTTCATCTTCGTCGACACCCAATGCATCGACCAGAGTTTCCTGGACTCTGGTAAAGATCTCATCAGTCGTCATCAGTTCTTCTCCTCAATTTCGAGGCGGTCAATCTTGACTGCCGTGCTCGCCGTGCCCAGCTAAAATCTGCAACGCGATCCGGCGAGACAATCGGTTGCAGAACCCACTCTTGTTTACGCTATATCAGTTATTATTTGATCGCTTCGTAGCGAACGATCAGCCGGAGTCAAGATTCGTCTTTAGGAATCGTACATTCTAAAGGCGTGAAACGTGAATGAACTCTGCTTGCAGGTCAGCAGGTCGTTACGGAAGGACGTCAGATCGAAAGTAGTCAGTAGCGATGGAGAGCAACGTGGTAGGACTTTAAAGGAGCTCATGAGGCCTCAATCAGTTAAGCAATACTGAGACCCTTTGGTCGTTTTGTCAAGCAATTACTGAAAACTTTCACAAATAGTGACAAGAAACGTACCATGTCGTCCCGTGGTTACCAGCAGTCTTATTTATTATTCATTCGGCTGAAGACGTCGAATCCGACTCGCTGAACACCATGTCGACTTGAGCCAGGGCCTCCCAGCTGGCGGGAAAGCCTGCGTAGGGCGCGATGTGTAAAAGCGTCTCGGTAATGTCTTGTCTGGTAGCTCCGTTACGGGTTGCCATACGGATGTGCAAGTCGAGTGCCCGCGTTCGACCTAGGCCAGCCAGCGTGGCAATGGTCACCAGACTCTTAATTCTGCGATCAAGTTGCGGCCGACTCCAGATCTCGCCCGATAGGAATTCGACGACATAGTCTCCAAATTCTGGACAGATCTGTTTCCAATGTTGTAATGTCTGCTCAGCCTGTTCGGCCCCAAGCATTTTCTGGAGTAGTTGCGTGCCACGCTCTCGGCGATCTTCAAGGCTCATTGACGTCTCCTTCGAAACCGAAATCTGCAAAAGTCTGTCGAGTGGTTCAAATACGATCCCTGTGGTGTAATAAAGTGAATTGCCATGACTGACTTTTGGCCGTGACAGTGAATTGGGAGCTAGCAGTATGCCCTAACCGGGGAGCATGACCCGACCGCCGCTAGCCACAACCGTTTGCCCGGTCATGTAACTCGATTCTTCACTCAACAGGAACCGGATTAGCGCTGCGATTTCTTCTGGCCTGCCCAACCGTTTCATCGGTGTAGTCTCTATGACATATCGCTGAGCCTCTGGCGACAAAGCCCGAGCCATTGCGGTATCAATCAACCCCGGACAGATGCAGTTAATGCGAATATTGTGCTTAGCCCAGGCTTGGGCGCAACATCGTGCCAGAGCAATCACGGCAGCTTTCGACGCTGAATAGTGCACCTGGTTCTCACGTTTTCGCAGACCGGCAATGGAGGACAGCAACACAATTCGTCCAAACTGCTGGTCGATCATTTCATCCTTGACGGCATAAACCATATTGAACGTGCCGTCGAGGTTGACGTCCATCGTCTTTTTCCATGTCTTCCAAGTCACCTGCGAAGCTGGTTCGGCGATGCTGATACCAGCCGAGTGGACTAGGCAGTCGATTGGGCCAAAGGCTTTACGTGTTTGCTCGACGATCTGTTGCGCTTCGTCCGGACTCGATACATCCCCACGAATTGCGACCGCGGTTCCACCGCTGGCTTCAATGTCGCTCACGGCGACCGTTGCGGCGTCTTGGTTCGCCACAAAATTCACTGCTACGCGTGCTCCTTCATTGCCCAATCTGACCGCCGCCGCCCGGCCAATCCCCCGTGAGCCACCCGTCACCAATATCGTCTTTCCGGAAAAATCCGCTTCCGTCATAGTCGCCAACTCCTAAATTTCGAGTATTGATGTGAAAAATAGGGATGTCAAGTTATCGAAGTTCGAGTTAATCATCAATTCCCTGTGACTTCTCAATTGACTCTTCTATTGCGACCAGTGTGTAAGGTCGAGTGAGGGTTAGAATATCCCCGGGCTGACGCTCTGGCTCGCCTAGTCTGATTAGGCCTGAATTGAAGGATGGATCAGGTATTCCGATTGCGTGATATTTGTTTTTCCGTGGAGTGTCTGGTCTTA
>CAUZSN010000028.1:0-27769 GCA_963582345.1 Planctomycetota bacterium | reverse complement strand
GAACACAACAGATTGTGTGGCTTCTCCTGAAAAAAAGCGTACAAAAACCGTAATACTGATCACGTGTCCACTCACAGAAATTCAGAACTCCAACCACAAGTGCTAGGGGGCTTCTTCCTAAAAAACCCTACATGTTGTGATTTGACGCGGGCTTGACAATATAAATCGGCATATTGATTTGTCAAGATGTTACTTTTTAAAAAAAATTATTTCGCATCAATGAGTCAACAAAAGCATTGATTTTCTCTAGGAAGTCATCCAGTCTTGAAAATCTGAAATTCTGTCTGGACCTGGATTCGATCCCTTTTAAGGCGTCTCCGTTTTCGATCTGTTCCCGATGGCCAAGAACAACATTCCTTTGTCCGGCCTCACGGACTTTTCCAACGTCGGTCCGCTAGTAACATGTCTCGGTCGACCGATGCGATGTCCTCAGCCGTCCGATTCATTTTTTGACACATGGCGTACGAAATTTGTATGCCGACGGCACTGTTCGTAGCAACTCTTCTGTTCACTCAAATGTCTGGACTCGGTAGACTTGACGGTAACTCTCTGAGAATTCGCATCGGCATCCCGAGGACTAAAATATGAAACGTCTACTGACACTTACAGCAGCGTTACTGCTCTGTGGACTCTGGTGGGCCTTAGCTGACTCGACTCATTCGATAGCTGAGGCACAACAAGCTGCCAAACAGCCTCGTGACAAGCGCTCACAAATCCCTCTGTACCGATGTCGAATAAAACTGATCCACCAGGTGACACTATCAAGCGATCGGGCCGGTACCCTGGCGTTCATTGAACCGGAGGAGGGTGATCTTGTTCAGTCTGGGCAACAGGTAGCCGGCCTAAAGAATGAAGTGGCACGTTCCGTGCTAGCCAGCGCCAAAGAGAAAGCTCGCAATGACGTTCAGATCCGTTACGCGACAAAAGCAACAGCCGTTGCCATAGTGGAACATGAAAAAGGTCTGGAAACAAACCGCAAGGTTCCCGGCACTGTCCCAGACATCGAAATCCGCCGCCTGAAATTGGCAGCCGAAAAAGGCCTGTTGCAGATCGAACAGGCCAAACACGAATTCACGATCGCCGGATTAGAGAAAAATGAAGCTCAAGCGCAACTGAAAACTTTTCAGATCGAAGCTCCACACGACGGCATGGTGACCCACGTTTACAAGCGCAAAGGAGAAGCCGTTCGGCTAGGTGACCCGATTCTCGAAGTCGTGAGCACTCGCCGCGTACGTGTGGAAGGATATGTCGACATCAACGACGTTTGGCATGTTAAGCCGGGCGATCCGGTCACCGTTCAACTAGATATTCCCGACGTCAAACTAGTGGTTGAACAGGAAGTCTTCCAAGGGCGGATCTCTTTCGTCGACGTTGGCGTGCAACCAGTCACAAAACGAACGCGTGTCTGGGCCGCAGTGACCAATCGCGGCAACATCCTGCGAGCTGGTCTGACCGCCAAGATGACAATCCACGCAAACAAGCAAGTTGCCCAAGCAAGACCTTAACGCGAACGGAGAAGCATTCCAACCCGTCTGATTAACCGCCAAACTGAACGCTGAGAAGCCCAAAGCCAAGAGTCTTTTTCAATGAGCGCCGTCGTCAGTTCGCCACTGGCTCCGTCGACACAACGTCCAATTCCGCTCCAAGCGCGGCAGGACTTGATCGTCGAGCGTATCGAATATTTAGGTGTCGGTTACAGAGTCGTGAAAGAACCAGTCGGGTTGAAGTACTACCGCTTACAACCCGAACAATACTACGTTTTGATGCTGCTTGATGGGCGACGTAGCGTAGAGCAAATCCGTGACGAGCTGCATAAAGAGCTACCGACCGTCCGGATGCAACTGACGGACATTCAGCACTTGATTACCGATCTGCACGAGAAAGGTCTGGTGTACAGTCAACGGTCCGGTCAGGGCACTGCGCTATTGAAACATCATCGAGAGCAGCAGCGAAAAAAGATCATGACTTCGATGCGGAGTCTCCTGTACATTCGTTTGCCAGGCTGGGATCCAGAGACGACGCTGCAAAAGCTGTATCCAGTCTTCCGATTCATGTACCGCCCATGGGCCGTGGGCCTGACAATCGCCATTGTTGTCTCCTCTTGGATCTTGCTCGGCGTACAATTCGACACATTCCGCAGCCAGTTGCCAGAATTTCAAAGCTTTTTCGGCTGGCCAAACCTGCTCTATTTGTGGATTACGTTGAGCATCGCCAAGATCATCCACGAATTCGGACATGGCCTAACGTGCAAACACTTTGGCGGCGAGTGCCACGAAATGGGCATTATGTTGTTGGTCTTCAGTCCCTGTCTGTACTGCGATGTTTCCGATTCGTGGGTGCTGAAAAACAAATGGAAACGGATCATGATTGGTGGGTCGGGGATGTACATCGAAATCCTGCTTTCGGCACTGGCCGTGTTTGTGTGGTGGAACACGACCGCTGGCTTGATGCATCATCTGTGTTTGAATCTGTTTTTTGTGACCACGATCACGACCGTTGTCTGGAATGCGAATCCGTTAATGCGTTTCGACGGTTACTACATGATGTCCGACTATTTGGAAATCCCCAACCTGCGCCCGAAAGCCGACCGGCTGCTGCAGGAAAGTTTTGCCTGGTATTGTCTGGGCATTGAGTCGCGTCCTGATCCCTTCATGCCGGAAACCGGACGGTTTTGGTTCGCACTGTTCGCGGTTGCAGCGGGAATCTACCGCTGGTTCATTTTGGCCGCAATCAGCATCTTTCTGTACACCGTCCTCAAGCCCTATGGACTCCAAAGCATTGGGGTCACGTTGTTGGTCATGTCGCTGACAATGGTGTTCTTCAACCTGTTACATAACATCTACAAAATCATTAGTGCGCCAAGGATCGAACCCATGAGCCGGCCCAAATTTGCATTCACGATTATCGTGCTGTTCTGCGTGATCGTGGCCGTGTTAGCAATCCCGTTTCCGTGGTACGTCAAGGCGCTGTTTATCATCGAGCCACATGACGTGCGTCACGTCTACGTAGTGTCGCCTGGTGAATTGACCAACCTAAACGTCAAGGCAGGTCAGACGGTTCGAAAAGGCGACGTACTCGCAAAACTTTCCGACCCCGAAAAGGAAGACCACTACCGACGTTTGCAAGTCAAAAAAAAGGTACAGGAGATTGCCGAGGATACTTTTTTCCAACTCGAAGATGACGCACAAAGGAAGCTGGCCGCCGACCGAATTGAGAGCGTTCAAAAACAAATTGCAGACTACATGCAACAAATAGACGAATTAACAATTTTGGCGCCTTGCGACGGAGTTGTTGTAGAACCGCCGCGCGTGGCCGAGCCGAATCTAGAAGAATCAAAAAAACAACTCAGCAATTGGTACGGCACGCCTTTGAATGAGCAAAATATGGGCTGCCTTCTGACAGAGAGCACCCATTTGCTAAGTATCGCTCCTGATGATCGATTCCAGGCCATTCTATTGGTCGACCAAAGCGACCGAAACGACTTGTCGGAAGGACAGGACGTCGAACTGAAATTCGATCATCTGCCCGATCGGACGTATGCGGGCAAGGTCGAAAACATTTCTGGGAAGGAACAGCAGTTCGTTCCGCAACTGTTGTCAAACAAATTAGGAGGTGAACTGGCCACAGTGTCCGATTCGCAGGGCCGCGAGCGATTGCAGAGTGCCGCTTACCAAACCACGGTCCTGCTTGACCAAGATACACCTCTGCTAAAATCGGGCATCCGCGGTCGGGCTCGTTTTCTGGTCGAATCGCGTTCGTTGGGCGAGTGGATTTGGCGTTATCTTCGCCAGACGTTTCACTTCCGGCTGTAGACTCGTCACCTGATACAACTGACGACACACTGTATGGTGCTGTCGGTTGACGCCTTACGAAAGACATTCGAGAATCACAATTCGAAATCGAATTTACCGCAATGTCAATCGTTCCAAAGCAGCACTTCAACAAGTCCAACATGAATCTGTTCCGTCCTGACGTTGACCGCGTCGCAGGCTACATTCCGGGTGAGCAGCCCCAGGAATCGGGATGGGTGAAGTTAAATACCAACGAGAACCCGTATCCGCCGTCACCGCAAGTCGTGGAGGCCATTGCCGAGGCGGCTGGCGGTCGCTTGAACGTTTACCCCGATCCGCTGGCAACTCGATTTCGCCGAAGGGCAGCAGAGCTATTGGACGTCGACCCGGACTGGATTCTCCCAGCCAACGGTAGTGACGAGAATTTGACAATCCTGATCAGGTCGTTCGTTGATCCGGGGGAATTGGTATCCTACCCTTACCCGAGCTATACGCTTTACAAAACACTGGCCGAACTGCAGGGAGCCGAACACGAACAATTACCACTCAACGCTGATTGGTCTTGGAATTACCAGTTGGCCGAACCGATTGTGGAACGCAGTAAGTTGGTCTTCGTACCGAACCCAAATTCTCCCTCGGGCAATCTCTGGTCAAACGATGATATCTCGCGACTGATCCCACGACGTGGCATCCTAGTGTTGGACGAAGCATATGTCGATTTTTCCGATGCAGCTCTCGGCATAAAAATGCTGAGCTGCGAAGCAGGGAATAGAATCGTAATCACGCGCACCTTGAGCAAGTCCTATAGTTTAGCCGGCATGCGGTTCGGATTCGCAATTGCTTGTCCGGAACTGATTTTCGGCATGAGAAAGGTGAAAGATAGTTACAACTGCAACGCTCTATCGCTTGCCGCAGCCGTCGCGGCCCTGGAAGACATACCGTGGATGCAAAGAAACGTTCAGAACATCCAAAACACACGCGTCCACTTGACAGGCCAGTTGGAACGCTTGGGGTTTGACGTAGTCCACAGCCAGGCGAATTTCGTTTGGGCAACACATTCAAATCGCCTCCACAAAGTGATTTATGAATCGCTCAAACAGAGGCGGATTCTGGTGCGTTACATGCACTTCTATGACAAAATGTCCACCGACACACCTGAAATCGATGGTCTACGGATTACGGTGGGAACCGATTCGGAAATCGATCGATTGTTACAGGCGTTGGAAATCATTGTTTGAATTGAAGAGATTCCGGAAAATTTGTGATTTATTCGACACCGAACGGCGAAATACTGACCGACCAGCCTCTGGATCGTTTCGACATCCAGCTGTATTGCCGTAGGTCGAATGAATTCGCACCCAAAATCGTCATCTCGCTTTACAAAATAAGGCTTCATTTCGTGGAGCGCGACGGCCACAATCGAAACAGGGGACAAGAAGGTTGTTTAGAGTGGGGCTATTAATTCACTGGGCACGAGCAGCCGGTCGTCCCACACAGGCGAGGCTTTCACGCTACCGGGCTCAGACAAAACGCATTGTCGCACGCGTGGACGTGTTGGCATCGTTTAGCGACGCCGATCTGCGGAAACGAGCAGGGGAGATCCGCTGGCACGCCAAAACTGGAGTCCCCTTGAAACGCTTGTTGCCGGAAGCATACGCCTTGGTTGTCTCAGCGTCTAAGCGGACGATAGGACTCGAGCCCTATCCTGTACAAATCATGGGTGGTATTGCGTTATTCGAAGGGGCTGTCGCTGAAATGCAGACTGGAGAGGGAAAAACACTGACTGCAGTGTTGCCGGCATTTCTGCGAGCACTGCTCGGATTGGGTACCCACGTCATTACAGTCAACGACTACCTCGCGAAACGCGATGCCGAAATGATGCGCCCCGTCTACCAGCAACTCGGACTAACGGTCGGCTGCATTCTGACTCCGACGGAAACCAAAGAACGCCGTCACGCTTACGCACAGGATATCACGTACGGCACTGCCAAGGAAATGGGCTTCGACTTCCTGCGCGACCGATTGCGGACGGGAATTGCCGGCCAAGGACAAAGTCAGCGTGGACTTTTTGGAAACAACTCGCACCGGGACCCGATGCTGCGCGATGGGTTCTCCAGCGATGAGGCGCCAGTGCAGCGAGGTCACCACTTCGCCTTGATTGACGAAGTCGACAGCATTTTGATCGACGAAGCTCGGACACCTTTAATCATTGGACTAACTCAGCCCAACGATGCCGGCACCGTCAGCCTGTTTCGTTGGTGTCATCGGGCCATCAATCATTTGGAAGCGAATACCGATTTCAGCTATGAGCCAAATCGCCGGTCGGCTTATCTGACTGATCCGGGCTGCCGGAAAGTGTTGTTGCTGGCCAAGCCGAATTTGATCGATTCGATCGACACGGAGCGGATTTACAAACACGTTGAGCAAGCATTAACGGCTCGATATGGCTTTCTTCGCGATCGCGACTATGTGGTGGTCGACGACGAGATTCGAATTGTCGACGAATCGACGGGTCGCATTATGGAAGGCCGAAAATGGCAGAACGGATTACATCAATCGATCGAGGCGAAAGAGTTGGTCCCGATCACGGCGGCATCGGGCGAAGCAGCGAGAATCACCATACAAAGCTTGTTTCGACATTACACCTATCTGTCTGGAATGACGGGTACCGCAGTTCAAGCCTCTCGCGAAATCCGCAGGACCTACGGCCTGACGGTCTCGCCGATCCCGACCCATCAGCCCTGCATTCGCCTCGGCTGGCCAACTCGCATCTTTACCAACATGGAAGCCAAACGACGGACAATCGTCGAAGAGATTGAACGTTTACTGAATTTGAATCGTGCTGTCCTGGTCGGCACGCCGTCTGTCGATGCTTCCGAGGCGTTGAGCAAATTATTAACCCAGCGCGGCATCTCGCACAAAATCTTAAACGCCCGGCACCACGAACAGGAATCGCAAATCGTCGAGAAGGCAGGCGAGTCCGGAAAGGTCACCGTCGCCACCAACATGGCCGGACGTGGAACCGACATTCGACTGACCGACCAGTTGTGCAGCGCCGGTGGCTTGCACGTCATTGCCACCGAAATGCACAGCTCGGCCCGCATTGACCGGCAACTCGTTGGACGTACCGCCCGACAGGGCGACCCGGGTACGTTCCAGTTCTTTCTGTCACTTGAAGATGAACTGCTACGTTGCCTCGAACCGAAAGTCCTGGAACGACTCCGGCGGCAAGCACGTCCCAAAGAAAATGGAGAGTTGCCGTTACGATGGGCACGTTTCTTTAGAAGGACTCAGCGTTTCCTGGAAAAAATGCATTACAAGCAACGCAAAGACCTGCTCAAATATGAAAAACATCGCACACAAATCTACCGACGAATGGGACTGGATCCGTGCCTGGAGCTGACGGAGAATTGAGTTATGAAACAAAGCCTAGCCCGCACCGGCTAAGCGTCACGAAAGACGGCTATTCCATCGACTTGAGTATTTTGACTACAGCCACTTCATCGTAGTAATCTTCTGCAACTTGCAACGTCAAAACGTCCATTCCGTCTTTACTCGGATTGGTCCTGGAACATCGCGAATCCTTACCTGAATTGATGCGAAGAAACTGACACTTGTGGCCGCTAGTGCGACAGTCGAGTGCCCTGCTTTCTGGAGCACCCTTCACTATGGCCGTCAATTAGTGGCTCGTTGATTCCTGCGGCTCATGGCTGGCACGTTGTTGCTCGCGCCATTGTTTGCGTAGTCTCTGACGATCACGTTTGCTGAGACCCTTCAACTGGGATTTGTCGATTGGTAGATCGACACGCGAAAGGTTCTTTCGTTCAATTGCCGACTCAGAATCGATATTCAATTTAGTAATCCCATCGCTAGGCATCAACTGAGATTTTGGCTGCCACAATCTGTGAAAACTGGCAATCAACCGACTTGGTCGTGGTTCCGGCGGCTCAGCAGATTCATAGATGACGTATCTCGCGTGCAGAAGCATGCTCATCAACAGAGCCAGGTGTCCACTCACACCCGTTCCCACTCGGAATAGGACGTTCCAGTGGCCGTTCGACATGACTAATAGTTCCAGAGCCGACACCGCCGACAGCAGATACAAGAAAGCTGCCAAAAAAAGCATCGTGACACTGGAACGGCAACTCCGCATATCTCGGTACATGGCCCATAACAAGACAGTTCCTACAATCGTAGCCGGTACCAGCCAACAAAGCGTCTCGAAATTCCAAAGTCTCAAATCACACAGCCAGAGTATCGTTTGGCTGACCGCCAAATGCCCGTCGGTCGCCACCGAGCATGCGAATGCGAACCAAATCACCGTAGTCCACACCCACACACGATATTGTCCTGAAAAATCGTGTTTACTTCTTGACCTCATCCACCAGATTAACAGGGCCAATTGGCACGAAACTAACAAAAACGCGGTGCTGAAAAACGTGGCAAGGCGTGCAGTCGAGAACGCAAACAACCATGAGAATCCAGGGCCGGCAGCCAAAGCGCCTTGTGACTCATAGAATCCACCCACCAGGATTCCCACGACGAGGGTCAGCCCTAATAGCCCGATGACCCAATGCTTCCAGATCCTTTGCAATATGACATTTTGAAGTGGAAGTGTTACTTTTGATGATGCCCGTCCGTAGTCTTTGGCATCATCACCCATGCAAATTTGTGTGGTCTTGGGACCGATCGCCGTCTGGAGCACATCGTCCAACTCACGTGCCAATCGTCTGCGACGACGTTCATCCAAAGATCGAGAACCGGCGAAGCGAATTGCCATCGACGTAATTACTCACAATCAAAGGCGCAAGGCCGAAGAAATTGATTACGCAAAGCGCAAGATGCGCAGCTCGAAAGTGTATCAACATCCATCGGATTCCAAACCGCAAGAACTATGGACAATTTTCTCCATTTGATGCCACCGACCCCAGGCTACGGCCTCGAATCGTGAACACACTTCGCAAAACGAAAAGTTGATCAATTGACAAACTGCTTTCTACGTGATTTTACTGAGATTCTGCCATATTGGCACTAAAAATTACCTGTCAATATGGCACCCCTGGGTTCTCGGACATCCCGAAAGCGGCAGTTGTGGACGTGTGGACAACAATGTTGATCGCCAACAAATGGAGGTATCCCGCTGGATTTTTTCCCGCTAATCTTCTGTTGAAACATCTCAGAAGTTCAGAATGCAATCCCGTGTGTGTGGAATACTCTGCAACGGATGATTATGCTGTTCGAAACTTTATTTGCATGGTATGCGGTTTACGTATGCCACTGACTTGGTAACTCATGATGACTTCGGCCGGCAACCAACTAGAAAATCGCCTAATCACTGCGGCACGCCCAATAGCTTCGCTTGATCGTTGTGCAATGCCGCCTGATCTTCGTGCACGCAAAACCCGCCGAATCGTAACCCGCGTTCATGCGAGAATCGCTCATTATTCTATGTGTCCCGGTCAGGAAGCGTAAATTGTCTCTGCCGAAATCACGCTTGATGATATCTCAACTGAATGAAACAAAGGAGCAGGGAAAACGATGACTCCGAAGGAATTCTTCGACACCGCGAAAGAAAACAGAGCCGAAATGGTCGACCTGAAGTTCTGCGACCTGTTGGGAATTTGGCAGCATTGTTCGTACCCGATCGATACATTAGACGAGGGGACGTTTGAAAACGGACTTGGCTTCGACGGTTCGTCCATCCGCGGCTGGCAAGGGATCGAGGCATCGGACATGCTAGCCGTTCCGGACGCAGACACGACGGTTCTCGACCCGTTCTTTGCGGAGCCGACGATCAGTGTGCTTGCAAACATTGTCGATCCGATCACCAAAGAGAGTTACTCGAAAGACCCTCGCAACGTGGCGAAAAAGGGACTTGCTTACTTGCAGCAGACCGGGATCGGCGACACCTGCCATGTCGGACCCGAGCCCGAATTCTTCATTTTCGACGAAATCCGCTACGAATCGTCGCAACGCGGCGCCATGTACCAGATCGACTCTGTTGAGGGCGCCTGGAACACAGGGCGACCGGAAGAACCAAACTTGGGTCACAAGCCAGGCTATAAAAGCGGCTACTTTCCCGTCGCCCCAATTGACACCTTCCACGACATGCGTTCCGAAATGGCTAACGAGATGCGCAAGATAGGCATCGTGGTCGAAGCACATCACCACGAAGTCGGCACGGCCGGCCAGGCAGAGATCGACTTGAAATTTGCGCCGCTGATGCAAATGGCCGATCAATTTCTGTGGTACAAGTACGTTGTCAAGAACGTTGCCAGAAAGCACGGTCGCTCGGTTACTTTCATGCCCAAGCCTATCTTTGACGACAACGGCTCGGGCATGCACATTCATATGTCGCTGTGGAAGGAAGGCGAGCCACTGTTTGCCGGAGACGGATACGCCGGAATGAGCAACACCGGCTTGCATGCGATTGGTGGACTGTTGAAACACGGCCGAGCGATCCTGGCCTTTGCGGCGCCGACGGCCAATTCTTATCACCGATTGGTTCCAGGTTTCGAAGCCCCAGTGACACTCGCGATGTCGCAGCGAAATCGTTCAGCGGCAGTCCGCATCCCCATGTATTCGCCTAGCCCGAAGGCGAAACGGGCCGAATTCCGTTGCCCTGATCCATCGTGTAACGGATACCTGACGTTCACTGCCATGATGATGGCAATGATCGATGGCATCCAGAACAAAATTGATCCAGGCGATCCGTTGGATCGGGACATCTACGACATGACGGCAGAAGAGCTGTCCGAGACCAACACGACTCCTGCATCGCTGGAAGAAGCGCTGCAAGCATTAGAAGGCGACAACGAGTTTCTTACGAAAGGCGACGTCTTTACGGACGACTTGATCGAAACTTGGCTGACTTGGAAACGCGAGGAGGAACTAGATCAACTGCGTCTAAGACCGCACCCCTATGAGTTTGATCTATATTACAACTGCTAACACTTTGTGAATGCAGATGTTTGTCCGCCGAACGTCTTGGCCAAATCGGTAAGATGACCGGCGGCTTTTCGTTGTAGAGATTCGCTCTGCAAGCTCACGCCCTGCCAGTGAATTTCCGATTGTTTGCGTGTATCATGACCTTATGACACAGTTAACCTACAAATCCGCCGGTGTCGATTTGGATTTGTACACGCAAGCGATGCAAAAGCTGCCGAAGCTTCTGCGGCGCACGCAAACTCCACGCGTGATGCAACTCCCCGGGGGATTTGCGGGGCTGTTTCGTCTGGATTACAACAGCAGACTTTTCGCCCGTAACTACCGCGATCCGATACTTGTTGCCGGCGCGGATGGAGTCGGAACAAAAATCAAAGTCGCCATAATGGCGGACAAGTATGACACGGTCGGAATCGACCTGGTCGCTATGTGTGTGAATGATTGTCTGTGCATCGGCGCCGAGGCGTTGTTTTTTCTGGATTACATTTCCTTGGCACAAGACAACCCTACGTTGATCGCTGAATTAGTATCCGGCATCAGCGAAGGATGTATTCAATGCGACGCAGCCTTGCTTGGGGGCGAAACTGCTATCATGCCGGACTTATACGCTCCCGGCGACTTTGATATGGCCGGGTTTTGTGTCGGGGTTGTCGAGCGGAAAAAGCTGATCGACGGTAGAAAAACGATTCGCCCGGGAGACGTCGTGCTGGGATTGGCATCCAGTGGCTTTCATTCCAACGGCTACAGCCTGATCCGCAAGGTTGTCTTCGACATCGCTGGACTGACCCTCGATGACTACATCCCCGAGTTGAAACAATCCGTGGCCGAAGCCTTATTGGAACCGACTCAGATCTACGCCCGGGCATTGTCCGAAATTCTGGGCCATTATCGAGCCAAATCCGTTATTCGTGGGATAGCCCATATCTCCGGCGGAGGGCTGAAGGACAATGTCGAACGCATATTACCCGACAACTGCCGTGTAAAAATCGATGGCCGTTCGTGGCCGATGCCACCAATCTTTTTGTGGTTGAAATCCTTGGGGAATATCGAAAACAGCGAGATGTTCCACGTCTTCAATATGGGTATCGGATTCACGCTGATCGTGAACCCGTATTTTGCCGAAAGCATTCAGCGACAACTGGCACAACACCGCATCCATTCATGGGTCATCGGTGAAGTGAACCAAGGCGAACGAGGCGTGGCAATCTCACATTGATTCCAACGGACGACAAAATCGCATATCAACGATCGTAAACCACAAAGCTCCCATGTCCCGTCCACACTATAGTCGTGTCTGGCTGACTTTCTTCCGCAATTCGTTAGTTCGCGAAATGACCTTTCGCGGCAACTTCATCCTTACCATCTTGACTCGGGCATTCTGGTTTGTAGCGCAATTGACGCTATTCGAGATCATCTATCGCAACGTACCTACCATCAACGAATGGACCAGGGAGCAATACTTCGGCTTCATGGCGACCGCCATGTTGATTAATACGGTCGTCGAGTCATTTTTTATGCCGAACTGCGCCAACTTCAGTGAACTGATCCGAACCGGCAACTTGGACTTTGCGCTACTGAAGCCTATTGACACACAGTTTTTGATCTCTTTTGAAAAGATGGACCTCGCGATGCTGAACCAAATTTTTCTGGCTGGTTCGTTGCTCGCGTTTTCGTTGTACCGTATTGGAGAACCGATCTCGCTCTCGAATGCCATTCTGTACTGCATTTACCTGTCCACGGGTGTGACCTTCTTCTATAGCCTGATGATCGCACTGGCCAGCACAAGTATTTGGTTTGGGCGAAATACAGGCTTGTATGATTTCTGGTTCTACTTGACGATTTTCGCACGTTATCCGCGCAGTATTTACGGAAGCCCAGCCGGTAGCGGAAGCTGGGCAACTGGCGACGTCCTGCAATTCTCGTTTTCGTACGTGATCCCAATATTGTTGGTCGTGACTGTTCCAGCGCGAATACTATTGTCAAAACCTTTCGCGAAACCATTCGATGAGACCTGGCTGCCCATTATCGCCCCGGCAGCGGCAATTGCCGGACTTGCGATCTCGCGTACGATATTTGTCTGGTCACTCAAGGGTTACCGAAGCGCCAGCAGCTAGCTTGGGTGATTTGTGAAGAGTAGGTCGGACCGAGCCAACGTCACCGCTTCTGGAACTTTGGTCGCGCACTTGCAATCAAAACCAGATAAAATGCTCTGCTTCAATTTCCTATTTGGGATGATCGGCAATACGTTGCGCGACCTTGTTCCGACCGACGTGGTTCATCCGAGCTAAGTCTGTTCCTTATCTTCGTCTTCCTCGTCTTCGTCCAAATCGAAGTCAATTTCGTCCAAACCCTCATCAGCGTCGGCGAATAGCTCTTCACTAAGGTCATCCTCCTCATCGTGGACGGATTCACCACCTATGCCGTCCTCGACGGTATCCAGATCGGATGATTCCACGTCCTGGCGATTCGACAGGCCCTCTTCCATTTGAAATTCGGCTGGAATCGGGTCAGCGAAACTTGCCGGCTCATCCTCGACCAATTCTTCGTCCGCTGGTTGTTCGCCTTCTTCAGACTCCGGTCGGTTGGTCTTCGGAGTAAAGAGAGCAATGCCAACGGGCGTCAGCGTGATAATCGCGGCGCAAGCCAGGGTCACTCCAGACAATCCCAACATCGCACCGGACATTTCGTTGGCACGTTTTAGTAACGTCATTACCATCAGAATCGCTAATATGCTGCCTGGAATTGCGGCAACCAGCGAAAGTAACAGAAGACTTGTTTTGCTCACAATAATCCCCTTTTGCCGGAGATGAATGCCTTGACCCACACATCTTCACACTAAATCGACATATCGACCGCTGACAAGAGCGACTTGAAACCGACTCGGGTATCGATGCGGTTACTCGTCCGTCACGCAGCCTTGCGAAGCGGACATCACATTCTTAATGTACTTGAATAGCGTGCCGCGAGTGGACTTGAACGGTGGAGCAATCCAGGCTGCACGTCGGTACTCCAGTTGTTCCTGTGACAAATCAACGTTGATTGTGTTGTCTTCGGCGTCGATCGTAATCACATCGCCATTTCGAACAAGTGCCAGTGGACCACCTTCCTGAGCTTCGGGAGTAATGTGGCCGGCGATGAAACCGTGCGATCCTCCGGAGAAGCGGCCATCGGTCAGCAATGCGACGTCGTCGCCCAGACCGGCCCCCACAATCGCCGAAGTCGGCGTCAACATTTCCGGCATCCCCGGTCCGCCTTTTGGACCTTCATAGCGGATAATGATCACATCGCCCTTGAAAATCTGTTTCTGCTCAAGACCTTTCAGCATTTCCTCTTCCGAATCATATACTTTGGCCGGACCAGAAAACCGTAAGCCCTCTTTGCCGGTAATTTTGGCAATGGCTCCTTCCGGCGCGAGGTTGCCTTTCAGAACTTGCAAGTGGCCGGTCTCTTTGATCGGATTCTCAACCGAATGAATAACTCTCTGTCCGTCCGTGAGACCAGGCAGATCGGCAAGGTTCGCAGCCATGGTCTTACCCGTAACGGTCAGGCAGTCACCATCAATAAAGCCTTTTTTCCACAAATATTTGAGCACAGCCGGCGTGCCACCAACATGATGAAGATCGGCCATTACATATTGGCCGCTTGGTTTCAGGTCTGCCAAATAAGGCACTCGGTCGCTCACGGCCTGAAAATCGTCGATCCTCAAATCGATCTCCACCGATCGGGCGATGGCGATCAAGTGCAAAACTGCGTTCGTTGATCCTCCCAAAGCCATGACCATCACCATAGCATTCTCCAATGCGCGACGAGTGATAATCTCGCGAGGCGTGATATCGTTTTTCATCAGAGTGAGAATGGCCTGACCGGCCTGGTCGCATTCTGCCAATTTTTTGGCATCTTCGGCGGGTATGGAGGAACTGTACGGCAACGACATTCCCATTGCTTCAATGGCCGAAGCCATTGTATTTGCCGTATACATCCCGCCGCAGGCGCCGGCACCGGGACAACTACGTTGGACAATCTGCCTGCGTTGTTCGTCAGTGATCTTTTCCGCCAAATACTCGCCGTACGCTTGGAATGCCGATACGATGTCCAGCTTTTTGTCGCCCAAATATCCCGGTTTGATTGTTCCGCCATAAATCATCAGCGATGGTCGGTTGACACGGCCCATGGCCATGATGCAACCCGGCATGTTCTTGTCACAGCCGGGAATCGATATGTTCGCATCGTACCAGTGACCTCCCATGACCGTTTCAATTGAATCGGCAATCAAATCTCGCGACTGCAAAGAATAGGACATGCCTTCGGTGCCCATCGAAATGCCGTCGCTGACGCCGATGGTGTTAAACCGCATGCCAATCATGCCGGCTGCTTCGACTCCCTGCTTGACTTTCGCAGCCAGCTTGTTCAGGTGCATGTTGCACGTGTTCCCCTCGTACCAAACGCTGGCAATGCCAACTTGCGGTTTGTCCATGTCTTCTTCGGATAAGCCAGTCCCGTACAACATGGCCTGTGAGGCTCCCTGTGACTTTGGCTGAGTCACTCGGGTACTAAACTTGTTTAATTGGTGAGCCATTGCAGACTCCTGATTACTTGCGACAGTTCTTGAATCTGTTGGTTAACGAGAAATGTGTCCTCGTATCGTCGGAAATGACACTCTTTTAGCATTAGAATTGCTAACTCCGGTTGTGGCAAACAGTCAAAGGTTATCCGAGCTTTTTGGATCGATCGGCTGAATCAACCTTGTGATGATGTTATCATTGTGACAATGCGTGATTGTCGAATTTGATTCAAACCCGATTTGGCCCAGTCAAATTGAGTCCACATTGAGACGGGGCTCACAGCCAGACAGTAAGACGAAACAATTAGGCATGAGCGGATTATCCAAGATACGCTGGACGACCTGGTCCGAACTGACGTGGTTTTCGAAACATGAATTCGCGCGGACGACAGTGCAACTGTGTGATCGATTGTTGCAGTCGTCCCTTCAGACGTCAACGGTTGCCAATTTTCTCACTACGCAATTGCCAGAGGTCACGATTGAGTTCTCGGCGCAATGGGCAGCCGTGATCCGCAGAACTCCCGACTGGCAGATCATCTCCCATTACGGTCGCCAACCTCTAAACGATTTGCCATATCAATTTCTTGAGGAAGCGCTGGACCGAGAGGCGAGTGGCTTCGGGCAGATTGACGAACCGGCCGGTTGGTCACTTCTTGCCGTTCCACTGCAATCGATGACGAAATCCGGACACTTGTTTCTACTGGCCGGTCGCAATCTAACAAGCGACATCTTACCGTTCGCAGTGGCCTTTGGAAGAATTCTGGGCTATTGCCTGAGTCTAGTCGATCAGCTGCACCACTCAACGCGACGTGTCAAACGACTTCAAAGCACATTAGAAGTCGCCTCGATACTCGCGAGCGTCCGTGAGACCGAGCCGTTACTGGAATCCATCGCATACGAGGCGACACGATTGTTGGATTGCGACCGAACCAGCATTTTTATTTGGGATCGAGAACACCACCAAGTCATTGCCTGCCCGGCTCTGGGCGTCGAAGAGTCAACATTGCGTCTGCCAGACGATGCCGGGATTGTCGGCGAAGTCATTCACTCGGGAAAAATGATCCGTGTTAACGACGCTTACCGAGATTCGCGGTTCGACAAAAGCGTCGACAAATCCAGCGGCTACACGACACTCAATTTGCTGTGTGTACCACTGCTTGACGAAGACGGACAATTGATTGGCGCATTCGAGGCGATTAACAAGAACGACGACGTTTTTTCGGAAGATGATGACGAAATCCTGACACAACTGGGCATCCAGGCCGCCGTTGCCCTTCGCAACACGCGCGAACGAGAGCAATTGATTCGCAGCCACCAGCAATTAACGGAACGCATCTCACAAGGTGTGCAGATCATCGGAGAAAGTCCCGCCATCGTCGCGTTGCGGACAACTATCGATCGCTTGGCAAATACTGATTTGCCCGTATTAATCTTGGGCGAGAGTGGAACCGGAAAAGAAGTCGTTAGCCAGACCTTGCACTATCAAGGCCCACGCACCGATCATCCATTTGTCGCTGTGAATTGTGCTGCGCTAAGCGAAACACTTCTCGAAAGCGAACTTTTCGGCCACGAAAAAGGTGCGTTCACCGATGCCCATGAAACTCGACAAGGCAAGTTCGAATTGGCCGAAGGAGGAACTCTGTTTTTGGATGAAATTGGTGACATGAGCCTGGGTGGCCAGGCGAAATTATTGCGTGTTTTGGAGGAAAAAGTCATCACTCGCGTCGGCGGGACGCAGACTATTCCTATCGACGTACGCATCGTGGCGGCGACAAATTCCAACCTAGTTGAGGCAGTCCACGCAAAACGGCTTCGGGAGGATTTGTATTACAGATTGAGTGTCGTCACGCTGGAATTACCTCCATTACGTGAACGACCCAACGATATTCTTCCCTTAATCGAACATTTCCTCGAGCAGTTTAGCATACAAGCTGGACGGCAGAAGTTGGAACTATCAGCTGAAGCACGTCGCCGATTGCAGGCTCATGCTTGGCCTGGAAACGTGCGTGAACTCCGAAATCTGATGGAACGCGTTGCCTTCTTATGCCCGGGCGATCGCGTGCAAACAGAAGATTTGGCTTTCATCCTCAGCCCCGAACGCGATTCGTCCAAAGAAATTCCAATAGACGTTGGCCTTGCCGAAGCGACCAAACGATTCCAGCAGGATTTCATCCGACGCTCGATCAAACGTGTCAACGGCAACATGAGCGAGGCAGCCAGGTTATTGGGCCTACACCGATCGAACCTATACCGCAAAATGCTGCATCTTGACATGAATGACTCCGACAGTAACGAGAATAAGAAAGGGCCCCTTGCAAAGACGGTCCAAAAGAATTTCTCTTCAGGGACCCATTGAGCGATTTAAATGTTGCTCAACCGCTACCAACCGCAGCCAAAACTGCGACCGAATCCGCGACCGAATCCGCGATTGTGCCAACGACCGTGGCGTCTCGATCCGATGCTGATACTAAAACCAGGACTGTAGTACGAAAATCCTGAGTACGGTCGATAGTGGTAACTATGAGACCGTCCATAGTGGTCATTTCCGTATGACGGTCGGAAATAGAAGGAGCGGAAATCATCGCATCGACTTCTGCGATGACCGGCTTCGGCCGCCTGTGTGCTACTGACAAATACCAATCCAACTGCTAGTACAGCGAGAATCGTCAATCTTTTCATTTTTCTTCTCCTAAACAATAATTCGTTAGTGCGGGAGGCTTTCACCGAGAACTGCTCTGCAGCCATGAGTTCCAAACTTACAGGCTCTATTGTCTGAGCAGAGCTGATGCCAAATCACAGCATTAGAAGAATGTTATTTCTTAAGTTATTTTATGAATTAAAGTTACGACAATTGCGTATTCAAAAGGCAACCCTGAGACGTGTACGAAACCGTCGCGAATCTGTGAATGTCGTTGTCGATGTGATAACAAGTCGACCAGATTCCGCACATCCGATGGCTCGATGATAAGAATCGAGCTGTACGTCTATCACTGCTCAGATTTTCAGTACTTGGTAAACGGTAATACATCAGCCAAGTGAAGTAAGACGGTCTGGAAAGGCGCCCTACGGCTGTTTCGCCAGACGGCTTATGTTACGGCAAAAGAAAAATTGGTGGGTCTTCGCCACGTAAACTTCAAAAGTTACCGGACACGAGTTCATCTGCAACTGGCTAACTCGCAATTTTCCGACGAGCATATTTGTCATTAAGAGGGGTGTGATCTATTTTTAACTCGAGTTTGTTACGTACCAGTCAATGCCTTGCGGGATTCTGAAATTGTTGAAAAAGATCGATTTCTGCTACCTTATTAAAAGACAGATCAGGAACATCTCTCTGCAATAATCTAATGGAGTGAATAAGGTCTGCGCAACGGAGACATAGCAATGTGGTTGTTTTTTGATCCGATGTTTTATGTGTTTACCTCGCCAGCGCTTTTGCTAATGCTGTGGGCGCAGGTAAAAGTAAAATCGTCGTTCGCACACGGAATGCGGGTTCCTTCCAATTTAAGCGGAGCCGCGGCAGCCCGTTATATTTTAGATCAGACCGGCTGTCACGATGTTGGCGTTGAAGAAACTCATGGACAGTTGTCAGATCACTACGATCCACGAGCGCATGTGCTGCGATTGAGCCAAGACGTGTATCACACACGTTCGGCCGCCGCAGTCGGCATTGCCGCTCACGAAGCCGGCCACGCACTTCAACACGCTAGACACTACATGCCGCTAGTGGTTCGCAATGCAGCGGTCCCGGCTGCCCGATTTGGGCCAATCACATTTTTCATTCTGGTGATTATCGGTATGTTGATGAGCAGTGATGCGCTGATTCATCTGGGACTGATCGCGTTTGGCGGAGTGTTGTGCTTCGAGCTTATTAACCTGCCAGTCGAATTCGATGCCAGTAACCGAGCTAAGCGAATTTTGAATGAATACAATATTGTCGACCAGGAAGGCGCAGTTGCCGTGGGCAATGTGCTGAACGCTGCTGCTTGGACCTATGTGGCGGCCACTCTGCAAACGCTGTTGACACTGCTCTACTACATCTGGGTGCTGCTGGGCAGCAATCGCGATTAAGTTCACAGTTCCGCCTTCAACAGGGTTAGAGAATCGAAAATTCTCCAGCCGTCAGATTGAGACAGTATACTTTCTGACCGCTGTCAGATACTCAATCACAGCTTGCTTTGAATGAAGTTGCAGACGTCATCGGCATAAAGCAAGCGGCGGCTTCCGTGACCTATAGGCCTATTGAGACCCCTTGAAACGATGTGTCGGGGTCAATTCAAGTATCCGACTCCTTCCCGCACTTTTTATATGACAGCAGACTCAACGCGCAGCCCGAGACAATTCCGGTAGCTAACGAAACGGGGAAAATCCACTGAAAACTGATCATTGGCAAACCAGTAAGGCGATTCCAGTAAGCTACAATGAACGCTGCAATGAATCCCGTGACCGCGGCGAAAATGGCTCCACCCTGTGTTGCAAAAGGAATGAACAATGCGAACAGGAAGAGCATAAATATCGGCGCGGCGAGCGGATTGAATGTCCGCTGGGCCTGCTCAAGATAGTTGCCCGGCACGTGGTCCATGAAAAATGAGCTTATTGACACAATAATTAGCCCGATCGTGAATGCCAACCAGCGAGCTGACCGGACTCGCGCCCGCTCCGAGAGGGGCGTTTCGCGAAAACGATCGACGAAGTCGGTCATCACAACTGCGGTTATTGAGTTGATTCCCGAATCGACGCTCGACATCGCAGCTGCAAACAGCCCGCAGAGCACCAGACCTGAGAGTCCTATCGGTAAATGATGCGAGACGAAATAGGGAAACAGTTCATCGGCGCTGTCCTCGATCGTTCTTCCAACGGGCAATCTCAATACATCCGCCTGATAGAACGCCAGCAATGCGAATCCGACCAAGACGAGAACAACCGCCACAGCGGCGCCGGCCAACGAGCTGATCAAGAATGAGCGTCTCGCAGCCGCGGCGTCTTTCGTTGACATGAATCGCTGGATCGCCGTTTGATCGCCGCCCGCAGTGCATACCCACCAGAGTACCATGTTCAGGATCGATCCAAAAACTGTCACACGAACCGTTGGATCGCTGTCGAACAATGGTTGCATGTCCCATGCTGAATTCCACTGAGTGGGTAGCCAGCTCAGTCCGCTCGCTTCCCATGTCACCATGGCAATGACAAGCAGTGCACCGCAAAAAAGAACTAAGAACTGAACCAAATCCGTAATAACAACCGCACGCAATCCACCCATCGAAGCGTAACAGATGGCGATACTTCCCGTCACGAACGCGACCATCGGAAGCCAAGGCTGCCCCATTCCGAGCATCACAAGCAGTGCTTTAGACGACAGGTATATCAGTACCGACATCCACATCAAGCGCATTAGAATAAACAGGGTCGCGCCGGTGATTCGAGCGTGCAACCCAAGCTGTGTTTCGAGCAGAGTATAGGCACTTATGGCTCGATGTTTCATGTACACCGGGACAATCACGTACGCAACGATACAGTAATAAATGGGAATCGCCAGAAAGCCGGATAGAGGCATGACGGGACCGTGGTTGAGTACTTCGCCCGGCATCGATAGATACGAAATCGTGCTGAACAACGTGGCATACATCGACACGCCGATCAATGTCGGATTCATTGAGCGGTTCCCGACAAAGTACTCGTCCGTACTCATTTGCCGTCGGGCATACCACCATCCCACACCAATCATCCCGCAAGCGTAGACGAATAAGATGACACCATCGATCCAATGTAATCCTGTTGTCATTGGCTAGCAGTCGTGGTGGTAAGTGTCTTGGGAAAAACCTACAGCAACCTGGCACTGTCGCGAAAAATAGTACGTTTTTCGCTGTCAACTAAGTCCGCGAATTCGATGCGAGATTTTACCTGCTGGCGACATACAAGTGTGCACGCAACGATTTTATCGACCGTCGTGACCACGCAAGTGCCTTCTGCAGCGTGAAGGGTTACTGTTTGCAATTGAAACGCAGTCTAACGCCTGAAGCCGATCCACGCCATCGCTGGCATGCACTACGCAAACTCAGAATTGGGAATTGCGTACTAATCGCCACCTGTTCGTGCAACGCTTAGCACCTAGGACAGCAAGGCTAGCGCCGAACCGTGTCCATCGGACTCACTTCGGCCAATCTTGTTCTTGCCCGCGCTGAACCATATTTACTTGCCATACGGAAGTGCAGTCGTGCCAATTCATTTTTTTTACACTGTTGGGCCTTCACACCAAGCTGAAAATACCGGTGGGCACGTGAGCCACGTTCTGTGGTAGCCACCGATGAGGATCCAACACGATCGATCGGCTCTACCTGCCTGGAACGACCACGTAGGCCATCGAATCGCGAAACGGAAATGTGCACACCTCGACGTCGCATACTAGTATGCTTGCCCCGCGTTGCCGGACAGTGCTGACAAACTGTGCTGGCCGGAAGCGATTGGAGCTGAATTCAACAGAAATTGGTCTATCGTGCTCATATCATGAATCCAAACCCGGGCGCTCAGACCAGAATGTTCTCGAAACATTCCAACCGACGAACCGAATCGAAATGGGCCCACATCATAGCTGGAACGAGTCTCGCCCGCTCGTTTGACTCCCGCGATGAACGCACTGCCACAGTCCAGAACTGAAACGCCCGTTTGTGTCGAAAATGTGCTGATCACAGGCTGTTGGACGGTGATCTGCTGACTATACGCACTGCTCACTACGAGGCTGACGGTAATCAGCGGAGTGACCAAAAAGCCGACTTCTTTCTGCCACATGAAACTCACCCTAGACTGTTAGCCGAAGGAACCGTCTGGATTTACAATTGCGCCAAAATAATAACCGATTCGATACGACAAATGCAGGCCAAATTGCTAGCTGAAAGTCAGCTTGAACTGCTCAGCGACGCATTGTTGTGCTACATCCAGTTGACATCTTGCCCAAACAAAATGTCAAGATGTTGCAACAAAGAACTTTGCTTCTCGGCGATGCATTCGCCTAAGCCGGCGGTGCCGGATTTAGTGACGATATCGATGAGTGCACCTGCACGCTCATGGTGTTCACCGACGTTCGTGGAATGGGCGACCCCAGCAGCGGCAAGGCTGAGTAGTCTGATCGAAATTGACTCCAAAAATTGAAGATCGAGGCGAGTTGAAGATTGTCTCGATCTTTTTATTTTTCAAGCCTGCAATGTAATACTTTGCAAACTTTTCAAAACGCAAAGCAGTGATTTCTTATGCTGGCAATGAAAAACGAAGGCCAATCACTGCGTTAAAATCACAACTCTGAAGTAATAGCGAACTGGTACGAAACTTGCCGTTGTAGTAATGAAACATGGATGAGCGTGCCGCGGCAACAGGCTCCACGAACTAGGCAACTTATGAAAGCAGAAACGTTCAAGTGCAAATGACAGACCTGGCGAAGTTTCCATTTGGACCGATTTTTGTGCTGCTGTTCACGGCTCCGGCATGGGGACAAGCGTCTGCAAAGATTGCATCTAACAAGTCGGCAAGCGTACAACGTGTATCCCGCAATAATTCTGGAGAAAACTCGCCGCGGGCCAATTTTTCCCCTGTCACAACGGCATTGCGCTGGGGAAACAACATGCTCAAACGTGCGGAGAGCATCGACGACTATTCCTGCACGCTTATCAAACGCGAGAGGATCTCAGGGAAACTTTCCAATCGTCAATATATCCATATCAAGATTCGACATCGGCCTTTCAGCGTCTACCTGAAGTTTCTGGCTCCGAATAATGTAAAGGGTCGTGAAGCCGTTTGGGTGGAATGGAAGAATAACGGAAAACTTTTGACAAAGGACACCGGTTTTCGATCGCTTCTAGGAACGATACCACTTGAACCAAAAGGTTATGTTGCCATGCAAGGTAATCTTCATCCAATCACAGAAATTGGGATTCGCAACCTTGCCCACAAATTGATAATGACCACACGGCGCGAAGCCAAGATTAGTGACGTCAAAGTGACCTTCCGACGGGGTGCCAAAGTCGGAAATCAGACTTGTACTTGTATCCGATTCGACCATTCCGTTCCGCGACGTGGACTTCGGTACCGTATGGCACGAATATTTGTCGACAATCACTTGGCCCTACCAATCCGTTTCGAGGGCTACGCCTGGCCAAAAGTCCGTGGTGGTCTGCCGATTCTCGTTGAGGAATATACTTACACGAATCTTAAGCTGAATAATGGGTTTACCGACAGAGACTTTTTCCTGTAGGGTCTCGCTGCAAGCCCCAACACACGTGGGCCAAGGGACCGTAACTTGCCTATGAATTCGGTCGGTCTCATGGAACGCGGAATAAGCGATGATCGGTGCTAGTCGCCGATTTATTTTAATATACTCCCGACTCAGTGAATTTTCGTGCTGATGTACCTTATCGCAGTAGGCGTTAGTGCAGTCTTCCAATTCGAAGACATCTGCGCCAGTCAGGTCACGTCAAATGAGAGACCGTAAAGGGTGTGCTTGACTGGTTAGCGAAAGAGATATGCTCAAAAAATCAGCAAAGTTTGGAATTCGGGCTTCCTGTAGCATAGGGTTCGCTATGTTACGGCAGGCGAAAATACTCATGGTCGAAGTCCCGCTCCAGTGCCCAGAAACATCATGACCAGGACCATGATCACCGCTTGGACCAGCCAGCCGACCAGACAGACGCCAATTGCCCTTCCTGTACCGTGATAGTCTAGCGCCTGCCGGACGGCAACGACCATGGCGACCAACATCCAAACGGCACATCCCAGAAACACGATTTCCGTGAGTCCCGGGAGTATGCCCAATATGCGCAACAAGCCAGGCGAGCTCGAAAATCCAATAGTCCGGAGCAACTGTCCTACATCCGCTTCGGTCTGCGATTCCGGCAGGATCTTTGTCCCAATGAAGTAAGTGAGAAACGCCCAGATGTACCAGGCTGCCAACGCGAATAGCGCCCCGAAGAGTAGCCCTTTCAGCCCACTACTGCCCGCGCTGCCAATCCCGGCTGCTACGCTCGAAAGCACCACGACGAGTGTGGCTTGTCCAGTAGCACCCGTGTCGGCCTCCACCTCCTCATACAAACCCCGGTCCAGTTTCGCTGCGCGGATCATGCGATCGCCAAAACTTGCCACAGTATTCCTCCTTCGGCTCGTCGAAAATTTCCCGCTCACAAAGTATCATCTTCCCAAAGTGAATGTGGGTCTTCCATTCATCTGCGCTTTCTGGACCTTGCCACAAGTTTGTCGTACATCTCTTGATCGACCACAAAAGCTTTTGCTTTTTTTCCGACACGCTCGATGGTCACGGTTTTGATCTCGTCGCCCTTCTGGATGGCGTTAACAACATCCATCCCCTTGACCACCTTTCCAAAAACGGAGTGTTTATTGTCGAGCCAGGGCGTCGCTTTGTGGGTGATAAAAAATTGACTTCCGTTGGTGCTGGGACCGGCATTTGCCATGGAAAGAATGCCCGGCCCATCGTGTTTTAGCGACTTATCAAATTCATCCGGAAATTTATACCCGGGGCCACCGGTACCTCTTCCCTGTGGGCACCCCCCCTGAATCATAAAATTGGCAATGACGCGATGAAAAGTGATGCCGTTGTAAAAAAGAGTGCCCTTTTTCTTGTTCGATTTAATCGTGCCTTCCGCGAGGCCGACAAAATTGGCAACCGTCATCGGTGTCTTTTCAAACTCTAATTTCAGGACAATCTTGCCCTTGTTCGTATTGATTGTGGCAAGCAGTGTGTCTTGCGCGTTGGCGTAGCTCAATGATGCCATTAGGAACGTGAAGGCAAAGCCGAATTTCATCATAATGGTATCCTCAACAAATTAGACTCCGGCAGAATCAAGAGCAGCATTATAAGGGAGACGTACCGGTTCTTGTCCACCTATCCCGGAAAGGCTAGTATCATCCCTTCGGAAAGAGAGCCCATGCGCAAAAAAGAGCGCAGAGACAGGCTGCTTGACAGTTTTCAAAGTGGCGGATCTTGACCTCGTTTCGTTACAATTTCACGCGGTCTGCATCGCCACAGCAGACCATGCAACATCAACCGCATAAGAATACGCCATGTTATCGATTCTTGTCACGATCAATATCAAGCCGGGCTGCATCGAAGAGTTCACTCAGGCTAGCTTCGGAGACGCACAGGGCTCCGTGCGCGACGAACCTGGGTGTTTTCGATTCGATATCAACCAGGATCTCGAAAACCAAAACCGCTTCTATCTCTATGAGGTGTATCGGGACGCCGCCGCGTTTGAAGCACACAGAGAAACGCCTCACTTCAAGAAATGGCTCGCAACAGTCGAAGAGATGTTCGACGGCGAATTCGAGCGAATTAACATGAAAACGGTGTTCCCTTCCGACGCAGGCTGGAAGCAACAAAAACCTTCGCTGTTAAACTCGTGAGCCCGAGCACCTTTCTTGCCAACTTGCACCGTTTGTAGCACGTTGTTGCGCCGGGTGGCTATTCGGTCACACGAACCCATGCGGTAATGCGATGTTGGCCGACCAATCTGGATAACGAGTCGGCATCAAAATCTCAGATGCCAAAGTGGCATCGCACTTGTTTACACAATTTTGACAGGGTAAATTGACAAAATTAGGCATCGCAATACAATTTATAGTGAGACGGCGGTTTAACGTGTGAGACCGAGGACTGGCCATGGCAAACGGAAACACAACTGCGGACGCTGATGTACTCAATCTCCTGACCGACTCCGGGCCGTTGACCATATCAGACATCGTGCAGCATTTCGCGGTGACACGAAATGCCGTGCATCAGCGATTGCTTCGTTTGATGGGTGAAGGTCTTGTTGACCGAGAGTTAGTGCGCGGTGGCCGAGGACGGCCAAGCTACAGGTACTTGCTCAGCCCCAAGGCCCGCAAGCTGGCAGGCAACAATTTTTCCGATCTTGCAACTGTCCTGTGGCAGGAAGTGCTCGGCATCGATGACGCGCAAAACCGCCAAAACGTTGTCAAAAGAATTGTCAGCGCCCTCAAGGCCGTTTACTCGAATGCCATTCGAGGAACGACGCTGACAGCTCGCATGGAATCTCTACGCGAGTTGCTTGAAAAACGACGGGTCCGCTGTGAGGTCGATACATCGGAATGTGGTCCCACATTCACTCTTCGCGACTGTCCCTACATCGGTTTGGCCGACGTGGACAGCACCATATGCCAGGTAGAAACAATGTTGTTTTCGCAATTGCTGGTTGACGAGGTCGTGCTTTCGAAGTGTCGACTGGACGGACACGCTTGTTGTCAGTTCGCTCCAAGTCGGAAACCAACAACCAAGAAGGCCCCAATTACTGTTTGACGGCCGGCCAAGACCGCGATTACATGATGATGACAACCGTTCGCTGTAACTTTTTAAACCTCAGGAGAATGACGTGGCCGCGCAACTGACAGAAACAGCCGCTCTGGAAATCAAGCGTGTGATTGAGGAGCAAAAGCTGCCCGCTGGTATAGCACTGCGGATTGGCGTAGCCGGCGGTGGATGTAGTGGTTTTGAATACAAATTAGGATTCGACGAGAAAGTTGACGAACAGTCTGACATCGTCCGCGAAATGCACGGTATTCGTGTGGTGGTGGACAAGAAGAGCTTACTCCACCTGGATGGCACCGAAATCGATTATCACAACGGAATCGAAAAACGGGGCTTTGTATTTAATAACCCGAATGCGACGAAAAGTTGTGGCTGTGGAAGTTCGTTCGACGTGTGATCGGCGGTCACATGGCAATACCGATTGGCGATTCAATCGCGATTTCGATCGCGTGAGGAACTAAGAATGTCTACGGATACTAACGCATTGCTCGATGAAGTCGCCGAGCGCGAGTACCAATATGGATTTGTCACCGACATCGAAGCCGACACGATCCCGCCGGGATTGAACGAAGAGGTCGTGCGACTGATCTCGGCCAAGAAGAATGAGCCGGATTGGTTGCTGGATTGGCGGCTGAAGGCGTACCGGCACTGGCTCACACTCGACGAGCCCAAATGGCACAACGTGCATTATTCACCGATCGACTATCAAAAGTCCGTCTATTACTCCGCTCCGCAGCAGAAGAAGGCACTCAAGAGCCTCGACGAAGTGGACCCGCGGCTGCTGGCGACTTACGACAAACTGGGAATTCCGCTGGAAGAACAGAAGGCGCTGGCGGGCGTCGCCGTGGATGCGGTCTTCGATAGCGTGTCGATCGCCACAACGTTCAAGGAAACCCTCGACGAGGTCGGCGTCATCTTCTGTCCATTTTCTGAGGCCGTACAGAACCATCCCGAACTAGTGCAGAAGTATTTGGGTTCGGTGGTTCCCTACAGCGACAACTTTTTTGCGACGCTCAACTCGGCCGTTTTCAGTGATGGGTCGTTCTGTTACATCCCGACGGGCGTGCGGTGCCCGATGGAGCTGTCCACGTACTTCCGCATTAATGCGCAGAACACCGGCCAATTCGAGCGGACGCTGATTATCGCCGAAGAGGG
>CAUZSN010000027.1:0-27879 GCA_963582345.1 Planctomycetota bacterium | reverse complement strand
AGAGGGCCGGGCTGCACACCGTGCCGTGTCGAGTGCTCGAACTGGACGACCAACGAGTGTGCGAGGTCGCCATCGAAGAGAATCTGAAACGCAAAGACTTAAATGTGCTGGAAAAGGCACAGGCTTTTCAGAATTACTTGGACCGATTCGAGACGTCGGTCGAGCAATTGGCGCAGCAATTGAGCATGGATCGATCCACTGTCAGTAACCTGTTGCGCCTTCTAGAGCTGTCCGAGCCGGTAAAGCTGGCCTTGAGCGAAAACAGAATCACCAATGGGCACGCGCGAGCTTTATTGCCGCTCGAAGAAGCCGATCAAATTGCTCTTTGTCTGCGGGTTCAAGAGGAATCACTGTCCGTCCGCAAAACGGAAGTCGTGGTCCGAGCAACTCTGCGCGGGGATGTCACACTTCCATTCCGACCACCGGCCGAAGCTCGACCAGGTAGGTCGCCGACCAATCACGTGATTTCGTTACAGGATCAATTACGTGACCTGTTGGGAGCACGGGTCGACATTCGCCTGCGAGGCGAAGAGTCGGGCAAGATCGTCATCCAGTTCAAATCGAACGACGAATTCGAACGCATTCTGCACACTCTTCGCCGCATCGCGTGAACCGTTCTTACAGCGGCCACTGCAAATCCAATGTTCTTCGAGATGACGGCGAGACAAAAATAATTGGCGTGCCGAGCACTCATGTCTTGTCGAATTTGAGAAGGCGGGCTTCAAGATTCATAGTGACCCGATTTATTGGGTTCGACGAATCGGGGACTGCATTAATGCAATCACTACGAACCCACCAGTTGAATTTTGACAAGTCGCTGGAACTCATTACGATACCAGCATGTCTCAATTTACGGAATCTGATTGTGTGAAGACGATAGACTTCAGAAAGCAACGGCGTTGACGGTCCGTTTGCCGAGACCTAGACTGACTCCGCTAGAATCACGGGACGTAGCTCAGTTTGGCTAGAGCGCCGGCTTTGGGAGCCGGAAGTCGCAGGTTCAAATCCTGTCGTCCCGATTTTTGTAAACACTTTCCGTATAGTCACTTACGGTTCGCTACCCCATTGGTTTTCCAGGGCAGCTCTGAAAGTGTCAAACAATGCAGCCTAGCTTGGCTCGATATCATAGCCAAATATTTGTGCGACCGTCTCTACTTCGGTGACCAGCACAACCCGGGCTGCCTTGTTAAGCTCCGGGTGGTGCTCCGATTTCGGGATCCGGCCTACTTGTTCGTGAATAATCCATACTAGATGTCTTTGCAAATCCGTTGGAAGTCGAGCATGGAGGGGTAAGGCTTCTACCGCGCCCTAAAAATCCAGTTTAGTAGTAGGCCGGAGCTTTGTCGTAGAACATCACAGTTGGAAAGCGTGGTTACGACAGTTCGCGACGATTCTACAGCTTAACGGTGAGCACACGAACTCACCACAATTTGGCTCGACGCAATTAGCGCAAACCACCCGCTGTTACCCTTCATTTCCCCGCTTCAAAGTTTCTAACGGTGTTGCCCTATCCGGACAGACTCGGCTGGCCTAACGGGTCAGAACCCGAAAACCAGGCCGATAGGTCTGGGAACTGGAACTTTTCCTTTTCCGCCGCAGTTTTGAATTACTTGTACGAAATGTGTACGAGTTTGACACTAATGATGGTAGGGACCTATGGAAACTGTGGCTGCCAGGAACAGGAAATTCGCGTATTTGATATTCACGGGAGATCAACCGTGCGACTGACGTTAAGAACTTTGCTGGCGTATTTGGATGATATTTTGGAACCGGCGCAGGCCAAGGAGATCGGAACAAAGATCTCCGAGAGTAGCTTCGCGTCGACGTTGGTCAATCGCATTCGCGAAGTCATGCGTCGAAGGCGTCTGACGACACCCGAACTGAGTGGTTCCAAGTCCGGGCTGGAGCCAAATGTCGTTGCGGAATACCTGGACAACACCTTGCCGCCCGAGAGTGTGCCCGACGTGGAAAAGGTCTATTTGGAGTCAGATGTTCATCTGGCGGAAGTCGCCGCTTGTCATCAGATTCTGACGCTGGTCCTTGGTGAGCCGGTTGAGGTCTCACAGGCAAGTCGCGAGCGAATGTATGCGCTGGGGCCAGTCACGAAGCGTCAAACAGTAACTGTTGATTCGAGCGTCGTTACCGGTACAACGTCTAGGGCCGCGGTGTCTGACGAATTGGACGAAACGTTGACGATTCCTGATTATCTAAAGCCGGTATCGCTATGGCGTCGGGCATTACCGTACGGTGTCGTGACCATCGTCGTGTCGGTTTGGCTGGGGCTGTTTGTTCTAGAGCCGCTGGACTTTGCGAGTTTCGTTGGTAGTCAAGCCTATGAAGTCGACAGTCGCAATCAAATTCGTGAAGTTCAAGTGACAGCAATTGCACAAAACAGTAAACACGTTGATGCGACTGCTTCGAGTCAACTCACCAGTTTTGATCTGCGTCCGGCGATTACCGAGAGTCCAAAACAGGTGATGACCATAAACAAACCAGCAGTCATCACTTCAACGAAACAAGATGCCGCGGAAGAGCCAACAATTAAGATAGTGATTCCATTTAAGGCGCCGGATGCTAAAGCCACGGATGTGGACGTTGCCGTTGTCGATCCGGCGTCTTTCCAAGTCAAACCCGGTGCTAAAGAGCCACTTTCCCAAAGTTTCAAGGAAACCCGGCTCGCCATTCCGGACGCAGTTGCTCCAGAAATCCAATATACATCTTCGGACGGAATTCTGCTGCGGTATGACGAAGGTCGGAAGGATTGGATGGTCATGCCGTACCGTTCGGCCGTATATCTGAATGAACTACTTGCATCTCCCGAACCGTTCAAAGCATCACTGTCGGTTGGCCAGGAATTGTGTACGGTGACCCTTCTGGGCAGCACATCCGTGCGGATGTTACGTCCGAACAATCTGGCGTCGTTTGGGTTCGAAATCAAGCAAGGTCGAGTTGTGCTACAAACTGCCTTAGCAAACAGTCAGAATGCTGACGAACAGCAAGTTGTCTTGGCAGTCAAGGTTCATGGCGAGTTATGGAACTTGGTGCTGGCGGCCGGGACTGTATGCGGTATCGAAATTGACCGGCGGGAACCGGAGAAGTTCGAAGGGGATTTTGGGAAGAACGCTTACACGGGGGGTGTGTACGTGGTTGAAGGCACCGTTCGGTTCAACGACGAAATGGGCCATGAGGAAACGATCAATACGCAAGGCTGGCTATCGTTGACACCGAAAGATCGAATGGAAGCACACGACTCAGAGAATCCGATTCGTCGTCCGCCCTTGCTGAAGATTCCCTATTGGCTCAATCCCAATGCCAAACCAACATCCTCGACACCGCGCCGTTACCGCAAACTGTTTGAAAAAGAGTTCGATCCTGAACAGCCGATTCTGTTAAGCGTCCCAACAATTGTCAAATCTTCTCGGACGTCGATTTCTGAATTGGCGGTCAAGTGCCTGGCACTCACCGGCAACTACGCGCCACTTGTAGAGATTCTGGCACAGGCGGATCGATACAAAAAAATGACGAGACAGGCCACGCTGATCGGCTTGCGAAAATGGCTGCCGACGTCTGAAAACAACAAGATATTATTGAAGGACGCTTTGCGGAAGTCCTTTTACCAGGACGACGTCGATGTGGTGTATCAACTGTTGTGGGGCTATAACGAACAAGATGCGCAGAATCGATTTGTGTCGCAACAATTGGTCGAATGGCTGGATCATGACCAGATCGTCGTGCGTGAACTGGCGTTCTATCATGTCTTTCGTCTGACCGGCCAGAGATACAATTACCGCTCTGACGGCGCCTCGGCACAACGCGAGGTAGCTATCAACCGCTGGCGTCGCCATTTGGAAAAACGGAAGGGAACACTGCTGGATTGACTCCAAGGTAGATTTGGATGAGTCTCGTCGAACATGTTTACTCGCCTACGACAACTACTCGAGTTAATCCGTTTTAGTCACACCGTATTCGCGCTTCCGTTTGCTCTGTTGGCGGCGACATTGGCCTGGCGCAGCCGTGAGACGGGGTTTCGTTTGAGCGAGCTGATTGGGATCCTGTTGTGCATGGTATTTGCCCGATCGGCGGCCATGGCCTTCAATCGGCTGGTGGATCGGGGACTGGACGCACAGAATCCGCGGACGGAGAATCGGCACCTGCCGGCGAAAATTCTGAACGTTTCCACAGTGTCGGCGTTTACTGTCTTTTGCTCAAGCGGATTTATTGCGTCGACATTGCTGTTTTTTCCAAATCGTTGGCCTTTATTCCTATCAGTTCCGTTCTTGGCGTTTCTACTGGGATACTCGTATTCGAAAAGATTTACCATCTGGTGTCACTACTGGTTGGCCGCGGCTTTGATGCTTTCTCCCATCGGAGCTTGGATCGCGATTCGAGGAGATCTGTCATGGCCACCGGTGTTCTTGGCTGCGGTGATTTTCTTTTGGGTCGGCGGATTTGACATATTCTATGCGTGTCAGGATGTCAGCTTCGATCGGAACAAAAGTTTGTGTAGTGTGCCGGCTCGTTGGGGTATACCGGCCGCATTGCGAATCGCATTTGTCAGCCATGTGGCGACGGTCATCTGTCTATTCGGGCTGTGGACAGTTGCTGATCTGGGAGAAATTTTCCTAGCAGGTATTGTATCGGTGAGTGCACTTTTGGCATACGAGCATTGGCTGGTTCGTCCTGACGATTTGGCTCGCGTTGGAGTCGCATTTTTCAACGTCAATGCCGTGATCAGCATTGGACTGTTCGTCGTTACTCTGGCCGACATGTGGTTTTATGGCACGATCGTTTTTCATTGACCGGCTCAAATAATTCTTTCGCACCCTCCGTCGGGGCTACGGCTGGACAATACAAATTCTTCCGGCGATCCTAGCGAGTGGCCGATCTGTGGCTAGCTAGCTAGAATACGGTACGACCATATTAAGACGGAACCGAACATCGCTATGAGTGCGACCAATTACGACTGTCGACTGCGTGAAATTTCCCAGAAAATTGAGGCAGGCGAACGAATTTCGTTTGACGAAGGAGTGTTTTTGGATCAAGAAGTGGATGTGCTGACATTAGGTTGTCTGGCGAACATAATCCGCGAGCGAAAAAATTGTGACAACGTTTACTATAACACCAACATCCATTTGAACCCGACAAACGTTTGCGTCTATCGCTGTGTTTTCTGCGCCTTTCGATCGGATCTGAAGGCGCAGAAAGCATATACATTTACGGACCAGATGATTCGTGAACGGGTGCTCGAGGCGAAACAAGCGGGAGTTACCGAAATCCACGTGGTCGGTGGTTTGCACCACCAACAGCAGTTCGACTGGTACGTCAACGTCATCCGTGTGATACGTGAAACCGATTCCGAAATACATATCAAGGCCTGGACCGGCGTCGAAATCAATTGGTTCAGTTTTATCACAAAAGAGTCGTATCGTTGGGTGCTGCAACAAATGATCGATGTCGGTTTGGGCAGCATGCCGGGTGGAGGCGCTGAGATTTTCCACCCAGAAGTGCGCGACAAAATTTGTGAGCACAAGTCCGACGCGGAAAGTTGGCTGGAAATACATCGAATGGCTCACGAGTTAGGGCTGCGAACCAACGCCACAATGCTGTACGGTCACCTCGAAGAGGCCCGCCACCGTATTGACCATTTAAGCCGCCTGCGCGAACTACAGGACGAAACCGGCGGCTTCCAGACGTTCATCCCGCTGGCCTTCCATCCACAAAACACAGGCCTAGATCATGTGCCTAAACCCAGTGGCTTAACAGATCTGAGAATGATTGCTCTGTCGCGAATCATGTTGGACAATTTCGACCATATCAAAGCATATTGGATCATGTTGGGCGAAAAAACTGCTCAAATCGCACTTGGCTTTGGTGCCGACGATATCGACGGCACGGTCGTTCACGAATTAATCTATCACGACGCTGGTGCCGAAACTCCCGAAGCATTGACGGTCAAGCAATTGCACCACCTGATTGAAGAGGCCGGTCGAGTTCCTATCGAACGCGATACGCTGTACCGACGAGTCATTCGCGATGGAACGGATTGGTCGGTTGGAGAACCCATTCTCGTGGACACGATAACCTGAAAACACAAGTCGCACCGCTCATTAACTCCAGCCGTTCGCCTTGCGAGCCTATAGTCCGACTCGTTTGCCAATGGGATCAATCCACCACAACCAATCGTCGAACAGAAAAGTGAGTCGATCCGTGATCAGTGAGATGCGTCCCATAACCGTTGCGGCGAACGCAGCCCCAAAGGTGATCATCAGGATGTAGATGCCCACGCGGGCGATTCGGCCGATGCTGCCGCGATGTTCGATCGAGAAAAAGAAATAGACCAGGCAGGCCAGGACCGACGCAACCATGCCGGAATTCTTCAGCGTCGTGCCGATCTCAACACTGCCATCAGTTTTGAAAACGACCAGCGGAACAATGGTGCTGCTGATTTGTTGGACAAAGTCGGCGTGGAGGTAATGCACCAATCGGAACCCGGCCGTGGCACCGATGAAAAAGGCCAGCGGCCAGCGGGAGATCCATCCTCCGACGGGAGACAGCCGCCAAAGCATCAGCACACTTAAGATCAACGGGACGATGTAGATCCACTCGGACTGGGTCGATTCGGGAATGCTCGGCAGCACAGTGGCACGCACCAACGAAGGGACGAACTTGCCGAACAGATTCTGCATCACGGTCGACCAGAAGCCGACGACCATCGCGTAGGCTGCCGAGGTACCTACGATGACCGCCTCAGCCAGTTTGTAAAACACGTTGTCGCCGTACAGGAATGACAAAATGCATAGCGTTCCTAGCGCGGCCAACCAGATCCCGATAGTATTCGACCAACTAAAACGGACGTCCGGATCCCTCTGCCCGTTACGGTTCAATTGCTCTCGCGGTGTCACTCGGTCATAGGACGTCCAGCGAATGCCCTGCACTGCCGGCAACCGCGTCTTCAACCAGTTACGTCGTTCTGCTTTTTCTTTGTCGAGCGTCATTCCAGCGGCTTGGGTTGCCTGCTCTTGCACATCTATTTCCGCAATCTGCCCACGAAATTCCGCTTGCGCGTCAAAGGATCTCTGACGAATATAGGCCAGTCCCATGTGACCTGTCACGGCTCGCGCCAGGAGATACGCTCCTCCGAGAGCCAACAGCAATGTCCAGACGATCATGCAGCGGTTCATCAGACTTTTCCTCGCTTGCGGTCCGAGAAGTAAACGATGTTACCGACAACGATCAAACCGATGATCAACAGGTGGCCCACGAGTTGGGATCCCATACGTTGCTGGCCCAGGCGAGACCTTGGGTTGTTGCACTGCTCGGGATAGGCCTCTAGCAGCACTTGTTCATATTCAGCGGCTGCCTTGATCGCTCCCAGAATGCCGGTCAACTGATCCGGAATATACGGGTACAGTGGCGGTGCACCGACGCCGGTGGTTCCGGCAATCATTGGAATTCCGTACGGAGTAGCGGCGTACTGAATCCATTCTTTGGCACCAGGCGTTCCAGCACTAATGTTGATGATCAGATCCATCTGCTGGATATTCTTCACGTCCCGCGTGATCGGGATGCCGTCGAGGTTGGTGCCGTCATCATCGAAGGAATACATGTCCTGCAACTCGTTGACGATGACCTTGATCACACCTTCTTGCCCGGCCTGAAAACCCAGGTTGACGTAGTTTACACCGTACTTGTAATTGGGGAATTCGTCTTCGAGGATGTCTATATTCTTCTTAATCATGGGGACAGCCCCTGGCCAAAGCGTGATGTAAAAAATCTTGTGTTTCTTCAGCGCGCAGTGGCGAGTAAAAGCGGCATCCATCGGCTCCAGCTCGCCCTTGCTGGCCGGATCGTAGTCGCACGCGATCAAGATACTGGAGCCTTCTGGCAAGTCATCGACTGTCTGGAAGACACTGCGCACCATCGGCGACGGATCCTCAGGAAACGTCAATCCCGTAAGTATTGGAATCGCTATGGCGAAAAACATTGCCAGGAAAATCCAGCGACGATCCAGATGGCGGAAGAATTCAATCATGCACGGTTACTCCTGTGATCCCAGGTACGACCGGTCGACACCCAGCAATACTTTTAACGATAGTGAGGCGACACCGAGGGCAATCCCAATCATGATCGCCCGATTGCCCCAGGCGTTGAAGGTGTCCATAATCGTTTCCTGAAACCGGTCCAGGCGAAACATCTCCAGCGCGTCGGTTTGCCAACCGAGCGTTGTCGAAATCCATTCGAGTGGTGCTTTGCTGACAATCACACCAGCATAGGTCTTGCCGAACAGTACAAAGAAGGCTGTTCCCAAAAGAATAATCGCCTCGACGTTTTTCGCCCGGAAAGCCCGGAAGGCAGCCGAGGCGATGAAAAAGGCCAATAAGGCAAACATTGTGGAGGCTAATGGCAGGTAGAGATATTGGTAGATCCACCAGAAACCTCCGCCTTCCTGAAGATGATTACCCGACCAAACGTAGTCCGGGTACAGTTCCGAGGGATTCACACCGAACTTGCTCAACCCGATGGCCAGCGTAGTGAAAAATGCGAGTAGAGTAATGAGCGAGTAACCCCAGCCGGAGCGACGATCGGAGACCTTTCTTAAATGCATCTTCACCAGGTTGCCGCCACCTAGCACGATGGCGATGGCAGCCAGAATGTCGAACCAGATCATCACGTTTTGCCCCCACGATTGTGCGTAAGGGATAAACCACGAAATGATCACGACGAACCCGACCGTCGCAGCGATTATCAGTGGCACAGTTCGTTTCATGGTAGGAATCCTTTGTCACCGAGAATGTTGTCCTTTATGAAGTCCACGGTTGTGTTGAGTGTCTTGGTCAATTCGCTACCTCCGGCGAGCTGGGAACAAGCGGCCGCCGTCGCGAACAGGCAACCGATTGCCAGCAATCCGGTGCCGACGACCTTGCCGAAGTCCTGGCCTTTCAGGCTGCCAAGTTGGTGCGGTTCACCAGAGAGGTACGCGCTGGCAGCGAAGAACTCTTCGCCGATCAGCGTGTAGTCGCACGCCGCCACGAAGAACGGTAATTGGCTGGGCATGGCCGTGCCAGCGACCTGAATGGCTCCGATGGCGTTGCCCGTTTCGGCTAGAATTAGCGATTCGGCAAAAAATGCCCCCATGTAAAAACATGCGGCCGGTTTGTCACGCACCATCGAACCAGTGACACCGGCCACATATCCAAACTGCTCATCCGTCAGGTAGTAGATGTTGTCCTCGACGTAGGCATCCGGCCGGCCGGCACCCAGATAAGCGGCCTGAACGGTCTCGCGTGCTGTCGTCATCACCAGCGACCGCGATGTGGGCACCTCTAGCCGCGCGTCGTACTCCGCCGCCAAGCCTGCAACATGCGACAGCACTGTGATGCCGGCGACCGTCTGCATGTCGTTAATGTCCAGGATGCCGGGAATGAACAGGCAGGATCGACCCATCTCGGTGGCTCGCCCGACTGCCTCATTGAAGGCCTCCAGACCGGCGATTTTCCGGATCTTCAAGTCCTGCCCGCGCTGAGCGACTTGAATGAAATAAACAACCGCACCGCCGACCAAGAGCAAGATGATGCCGAACCAAGTTCGTCGTGTGTCAAACAGCTGCATCACGGCAATTGTCGCTTTGGTAGTGATCCGCGGCTTTGACCGCGAACCATCAGGCGCGACTGCTACGATTTGATAAAAATACCTTTTTCCGAGTTCGCATTTTTTGTCTTCAAACGATGTCTTTTGATAAGTTGGCTCACCGACTTTCGTATTGAACTCTTGTTCGCCTTCGAGTTTTCGGTGAATCTCATAGCGGATCACTGCACGCGGACTCATATCTATCTTGTCGTCGGGTGATAATTTCCAGGTGAGAAGAATTCCATGACCGGCGTCGTTCGGCAGGTCTTTCGCTTTGACGTCCGCTGGTGGCGCCGGTACCTGAGCGTGAGCTGGTGTGATGAAAGAACCGAGGAATGTGAGGAACATTACCGACAAGGAAAGGTGCGCGATTCGCATGTCAATTTCTCATTGCTCGATCAATTCCACGTTCGCACGGGGCACAACAATTTGTTCGCCCGAATTAAATTCAACTTCTAGAATCCGGGCCCTGGATTCGGAAGCTAGCACCTGTGGCTCAGACGGCAATGCGGTCACCCGTCCGATTGTTCCGAAATACGGATCCCGAATGAGCCGCACAGCCGTCCCGATTTCCAGCGCGCCGGAGATGTGCGTTCTTTCGACTTCTTGCATTTTCTGTTCTTCGCTCAGGGGGATCACGATTTCCGGGCGCATCACCCCAGCGCGGATTTGCGTTGCTCCGTTGACCGCAGACTGGCGTCCTTCATGCGCGGCCAGTAGCTGGAATGTTCGTTCTGCCATCGCGATGGTGCCGAAGCCTTCCGTGATGACAAGCGAGATCCCGATTTCTTCCGAACCGGTGATGGCCACGCCCAAGTCGTAGCCCAGGATGTCTTTCAGGTCTTGATCGTCCATGCCGCCCGAAACAATAGCGGCAGCGCCGACGTCAATCGACTTATTAATCGCATCGCCCGTCATCCGTGCGCCGCCAACTACGACCGCTCCCTTCATCTCAGGAGTGATCAAATCCGCGGTCAACGTTTGAGTGTGATTGGCACAGGCAATCTTGATTGGCCCGAACGCCTCGCCGCCGATACCAAAGATGCCCTGGATGAAGGTCACGTCGGCTTCAACCACCACACCTTCATTCGAGATGATTTCGACTACATTGCCCGCCAGATATGCCAGCACCTGCACGGGTAGCGGTTCGCCACGGACGATCAACTGACCGGTGACATTAGAGATCGATTCAATCGTGCCAGCCAACTTCGATTTGCATTCAGACTTGAACATCCCGAAGATGCCCTTTGTACGCGCCAGGGGCTCGCCGATCTCAACACGATCGCCTTCGCTTTTCAACATACACTCGGGCACGTCACCGGGTGGTAGTGACAATAAGTTAGCAATGTTGACCGGCGTCACATCGCCCGGCATGAACGTCTGGGCCACAACATCCTGAGATGTAACACTGTCGCCAATATTGGCCAGCACTTCACCCTGAACCGGCAATACACGCCGGCACTGATGCCAGATGCGGTTGCTGACTTTTAAGCCTGGGGTGTACGCGTGAGTCACTTTAGTTTTTTCGCCAGGAAGAATAAAAGTCACAAAACATATCAGAGTTCCAACAAAACGTATTTTTTGATTTATAACTTTGGAGCACCGAAGTTGATGAGCAAGCTATGCTTGACTCGGCAACCGTGTAGATAGCCAAGCAATTGTGCAATGTGTGCATCGTAGTGGCCCAACATCGCGCCGTTTTCGTTGACATTTTCAAGGTGTCTGTGATGTAGATAACAGTGCAAGGTAAATCTCATTTCTCGAACCTGGTCACATATCGCGAACACATCATTGGTCTGCGTCATCGGATGCTTCTCTTCTTGTGTGTTTTCCCGGCGAGGATGAATTTTCAGAAAACGATGTGGTGACAAGATCCACCAACTCCAAAGTTTTGATCCAATCTGTGACCGTGCCGCGACATGTTTCTCGATCAACTGGCAGCATCAAGGGTCGACCGCGGCCATCTAGGATGATGCCGACGGTGCCACCTTTGATCTTGCCTTCGACAGGTTTTCCGGTGCCGGCTCCCATGTCGAAACCACGAGTTGGTTCAACCTTGATGTAGGCTGTGTGGCCGACATCCAGCGGCAATCGCAGCACTTTCCCGAATTCGATTTCTCCTGATTTGGTCAGCGAGATGCCTTCAATCGAGTAGCGAAAGCATATACGTCCAGCTTTTCCGACTCCCACGGGGGCCACGCACGTTCCCAAATAGATCAAGCAGTCCCTTTCAAAAACTTCTAGCGCAGCCTGCGGATGCACTTGCGCTAAAATACCCAGATGCGGCATCATGAAGATACTGTCCTTGGCCAAAGTCGTGATGCCTTCAGGCTGGAAAGCATCGATCAACATCGCGGCGGTTTGGACCATTCGTGGCGCGTGTGATAACACGCCGCCCGACGCGACCAGTAAATCAAGCTTCATGTTGTCGACGATCGTCTGTCCGCCGGTTTCCTGACTAAAGGTGTCGCCGATTGTCCGCTGCTGTTGGACACCTTTCAGTGTCGTTGCGAAGCCTTTGTGCTGCTCGTACGCCAGCCGCAGCGCTTCGCGGGCGACCGCTTGCTCGAACACTAACGCTTCCAGCGTCTGCGGAATCGTTGTCGGGCGGATCATTTTATTCTTGACGTGGTTGCGTAGTTCGCGTTCGTCCATATCGATGTGCATCCATCGCAGCACGTTATCCATGGTTGCTTCGGCGCACACATTCGAAATCGAATAGCTCATGCCCAGGTTCGCGCTGACGGTGCGGTTAAAAACACCGTCGAACACGCTGAACACATCGGTTGTCGCGCCGCCGATGTCGACGCCGACCACGTTAATGCCTTGTTTTTCGGAGATCGTCTGTAAGATGTTTCCGACCGCGCCAGGAGTTGGCATGATTGGGGCGTCGATCCACTCGATCAACTTGTCATATCCTGGCGCGTGGGCCATGACGTGTTCCAGAAACAGGTCGTGAATTTTGTCGCGAGCTGGTCCCAGGTTTTCCAGCTCCAACACCGGTCGCAGATTGGGCACGATTGACAGTTCGACATTGTTGCCAAAAGTTTGTTCGACGGATGGCGCGGCGTCTTTGTTGCCAGAGAAAATGACTGGCATCCGGTATTCGCTGCCGAAACGGGGCTGCAGTTTAGCGGAAGCGATCAGTTCCGCGATCTGGACGACGTGCGTGGTGGTGCCGCCGTCAGTGCCACCCGAAATCAAGACCATGTCGGGGCGCAGTTCGCGAATGCGCTGAATCTGCTGGTACGGCAGCCGCTTGTCGTTGGTGGCGATGACATCCATCACGATGGCTCCGGCTCCTAGAGCCGCGCGTTTGGCACTTGCGGCCGTCATCTCGAGCACCACTCCGGCTACCATCATCTGCAGTCCGCCGCCGGCACTGGACGTGGAAATGTATATGTCACAGCCCTCATCGTCGGTAGCAGGTCGAATGATGTTGCCGACCTCGTCGATTAGCTGCCGACTCGCCAGTTCACCGACTTCACTGACGGCATTCACCACTCCCATGGTCACGTCGGCCGCCGGCGCCTCGACTGTCGTCGGAGCTTCGCCTCGATAAGTCTGGCGATAATGGCCGTCGATTTTTTCAATCAAGATCGCTTTGGTCGTGGTGCTGCCACAATCAGTGGCCAGAATGACGTTAATCTTGTCGGGGTCGATGGTAGTCAATGTCATCGATTTGATGCCTCGGCTTCCAGTTCCTCAATTCGCCGGCAGAGAAAATCGATCGATCCTCGTTGTTCTAGGAACTCGGAAAAATATTTGTGACCTTGGGCATCTGTGATAACGGCAATGAACGGCGCGAAAAAGTGCATTGCCTGTGAACCGAGATAGTTCAGCGGACGCGACATTTCTAGAAACGTCAGTGCCGGAGTGGTGAGGCGCCGTTTGACTATCTGAGTGCAGACTCGATCAACGAGAACCCGTTGTGCAGAATTCGGTTCGGCAGAACCGTCAGAATCAACGGCAAATGCATGTTTCAGCCACTTCACCGCGTGCCCTCCGTGTCCATGTCAGGTCGAGTTTGAGCGATGGTGGTCTAGTTCTCGCCTAGCCTGAATCATCCACAAACGCATAGGCCGAATCGAGAAAACGCTGTCTGTTCTGGCACTTTGGTTGCTTAACCACGGTCAAACTGCGAATAGCGTGCGAACGCAACTCGACGTCTTTGCGCTGCTCCGCCAGCATGTTGCAAAACCTCGATCCGGCCTAGGTGAATGATCAGGGCTAGCAACAGACCTCCAATATAACGGACATGACGTCTAATTCCGGGCTCAAGATAACAAGCTTCTATTGAAATTGCGACCCGCGGCAGTGAACCAGGCAGTACCCATATTCATAACAGTTTCGAAGTCGAGAAACTTCACTTAGGGTACGGCCGGCGGATCAATCTGATATGTCGTTCCGCCTAAGTTCACGAGTATCGCGTCATTGAAGACCAGATACTTCGCTAATTTACCATCGTGCGAGGCAGCTAAGTCGAAGTATTGCTTGCTGAACAGCGCGACTCGAATCACTTCCTTTTCTTGTTCGGGGGTAACCGTCGAATCTCTCCACTGCTGGTTCTTACGGAAGAAAGTCTTTTGCCCAATCGAGCGGACGGTCCTTTCGACTTTCTTGTAATCGTCTGCGTACTCAAATTCTTCGTCCACTAGCGAACCTGTCATACCAACACCCGCCCTGGCGGCGTTTTGCAAGCGACTCTTCAAGGCACGTTGGGCAAAACCCCTTCGGCCGACAACTGCATCCAGTTCTCGGGCTACGAATTCTTCTGCGCGGCTCACGTTATCGCGAGCCGTTAATCGGACATTCTCGTCCGCCAGGAAAGATGTGTAGGGCGTGATGATGCCATGTCGAATGGATAGTCGCACCAATTCATCGATCAATTCTTTGTTGTGACCTCGTAGATCCAACTCGTCGATGATTGCTCCAATGCGCCGAGTCGCCCACAGTTTTTCAACAAACCCGTTTGATTCGTTATGGGACGTTTTGACCAGTGTGGCTGGACAATTGAACGATTGGCGCTTGTTCGCAACCGAGCCGGATAAGGTTACTTTGACGTGTCCTGGCTGGCGGTATCGTCCGACCCAAACCAACTGCTCACCGCAGAACAGATCGGTCAGTTGCTGCGGATATGTGCGTGAGATTCCAGAATCTGCGCCTTCTGGTCGTGGGTTGTCAAAACCAAACCTAACCGAAAGATCAGTCAGCAGCGGCAAGCCAATTCGTCTGTAGAGTTTCGAGACGTGAACTTCGATATCTTCATTGGGGCGAACATAAATCGATTGTCCACGATGATCTCGAGATAATCGGTCCAGCAAGCGACTGTTTACGTCGAAGCCAACGCCGAAATTGAATAACCGCGCGCGGTACTTGTTTGCTTGTTTGGCGTTGGTTGCGATCTTCAGCTCGTTTCTTTCGCCCACTGTTGGCAAACCGTCGGTCAGAAACAGCACATAACTGGGGCGTCCAGATTCGCCCGGCATATTCAAAGCGGCTGTCAGGGCTCCGTCAATGTTAGTGCCTCCGCCAACGAACAATTCGTCGACGAATCGCAGCGCCGCCTGAATAGTCGTCTCGTCGGTTTTCTGTAATTTCTGGCGAAAACTTGCGACTTCGGTGTCGTACGTGACAATGTTGAACGAGTCACGCGGCTGAAGCTGATTGATCAAGAAATTCACTGCCTCACGCGTTTGCTCGATCTTCTTGCCATTCATGCTGCCCGAGCGGTCCACAACGAAGACAACCGTCTTTTCGACCTGTGAATCCGCTAATTGCTTGACCTCGGGACTGGCCAACAACAGAAAGTAACCGTCTTCATTTTTTTTTGGGCGATAACTGATGACGTTCATTCCGACGATACCGTCTTTGGAACCATAAAACAGGCGTAAGTCGTCAGGACCGACCACGTTCTTCAGCGATAGCTTGCAGACCGCGTGCCTGTCGTCCGAGCGATTGATGTCGATTTCGTGGGTTGGACTGTATACGGTCTTGATTGGCTTGGAGGACTTGATACGGATGTTGACGTTTAGAGTCTCGATGGGCTTGCAGGAATGTTTATTCGTGCCAATCGGTAATAACAGGTCGATCAGTCCATTTTCCTTTTGCAGCAGTTGCGAGTAGCGCATCTCGACCGTCCGCCTTGCGAGCGGAGGAACAGGAAAGACATTTGTCTGAAACAGACCTTGGCCCATATATTCCAGCAGTGCTGGATCGCGACGACGTCGGACGATCGATTCATAAATACGCCGGGCGTCCGTATTTTTCAACAGTTGCCCCGTCAGTTCCTTACCGTCGACAATCAAAGTCAATCCACTAATGGCCGCATCTTCTGGCATCGGGAAAAGAAGTCGAGCTTCCAAAGTGCTGCTGCCTGTATTCTGAAAAACCTGCGAAATCTGTACCTTCGCGATCTGGTCGCGAATGTTCGAGTTCACAGTGACCGATTCAACTTTGTACAGGGGCGGAATTGACCGCGGCCAAGGAATAGTCGGTTTTGGCGGTACGATAATCTGAAGCGACTCATCAATCATCACCTGTGCTTGCACGAGACCGGAAATCGTCAACAAATACGCCGTCACCATGACAATCATCAGCCGCTGCATTGTCATTCTCCTTCGTCGACATTGTTTTTGAATAACACTTCAGCCAAGTTGAAGTAGGAAGGCCGTCCTATGGTTGCTTCACCAGACGGGTCAAGTGTTTAATTTTCGAAAAACCATGACTCAGGTGGTTTGACGTATGGATGTCGAGGAAAGTTCCCCTCGATATCAAGATTGATTCAACGAATTCCTAAGGGCACAATGGTGCAGTCAATTTGGGACTTCCAATGTCATCTCTCGCGACACATTCGCCGTTAAAAATTGCTATTGCCGGGTTGGGGCCGATGGGAAGGTACCACCTGGAACGACTGAGTTTACGCAAAGACTGTCGATTGGTCGCGGCGTTCGACGTGGACCAATCTCGGGCTGATTATGCGGCCGCTTATGGCTGTCGACTGTTTCAAACCTGGAACGATTTTCGAAACGATCGTGAAATTGATTTGGTGTTGATCGCAACACCGCCGGACACGCACGCTCAATTGGCGATCGAAGCTCTTGAAGCCGGAAAGCATGTCATCGTTGAAAAACCGCTGTGTCTGACGCTTTTGGAAGCCGACACCGTATTGGAAGCTGCGCGTTGCTCTGGACGAATGTTGAGCGTGGTCCAAAATCGCCGTTGGGACGACGATTTCCAAGTTGCACTGACGACGTTGCAGTCGGGAGCTTTAGGTCGGTTGCAAGCGGTCAAGTTGATTATTTGGGGGTATGGATTTGCGGAAGAGGCTCGCTGGCAAGATCAATCGGTCTGGCGGACGCAACAGCGGCGCGGAGGAGGCGTGCTGTTCGAATTCGGCGCGCACTACTTCGACCAATTACTACAGTTGGTGCCCGAGCGTGTTGACAGCGTATTCGCTCAGACCACTGTCGTCTCATCACACACCGCTGACAGTTGTGAACGCGTAGCGGCGGAAGACGCGTTCTTGGCGATTGTCAAGTTTACTACGGGAGTGACGGCGCAGATTGAATTTAACGTCCGAAGTCTCGTTTCGCTTCACACCGGATGGACGTTAACCGGATCACAGGGCGGGTATCAAAACTTTCGCCGGTATTCGATGACGGAGGAGGGCGAAATCTTCCACACGCTGGCCGAATCGATTCCAACTGACTGGGACCAGTATTATTCGGGAATCATCAATCATCTTCGAGGCGTGGCTGCGGCGCCTCCAGTGATCGCGGATGAAGCACGGCGTGTAGTTGCTCTGATCGAAGCGGCTCGACGTTCTGCCAAATCCGGTCAGGTCGAAAGCCCATAATAACAGCAGTTCCAATTTCTAGGCTATCGGTCTGAGATTCTAGTATTCCGGCACCTACAACTAACGGGAGTAAAGTGCGTCTTTAATTCAATTTCCTTCTATTTGTTCAGTGGGAGCTGCAGATGCTGGCAAGAGTAGTGTATGTGAGTTTCCTGCTTGCCATCTGTGTCGGAGTCGTTTTCTCCGCTCGGTTAGTCGGAGATTACATCGCCAAATTCGCCTTATCGACCGGACCTGAACGGCCAGAGTTGGGGCAAGTGACGGGTGTTGTGACCTTAAACGACGAACCGCTCGCCAACGTCATCGTCATTTTCCAACCTGAACCACAGACTGCGCCGGACGGCAAAACAAATACATGGGCCGCATCCATTGGAACAACGGATAGCTCCGGGCACTATTTGCTTTCTTCCGTCAAAGACGTGAGAGGAGCGGCGGTCGGAGAACATCGAGTCGAGATTCAAGTCAATCCGATCTCCAGCGGATTCGTGCCTCCCCCAGGATACAATACACATTCCGAGCTGGTGTGAGAGGTAAAGTTAGGGAGCAACATGTTCAACTTCGAACTGGGATGGAAATGACGTTTTCGTCAGCCTGTTTCCCATTCACTCAGGCTTCGCTCACTGGCAAGCCAGGCGACGGCGAACGCACAGGCTGTTTCAGAGATTTTCGGACTGAAGGTATCGGCTAGGTTGATCACATGCGCACTTTGCGTGCGAACATTTTCGGCGATCAACTTGCGGGCTATAAAGTCACCAGCACCACAAATAACGATCGACTGAATCTCATCGTTTAGATTCAACAGCACGCGATCTAACGAACCGGCGAGATGCTGTTTCTGAACGTCTGCCAGAAAGTGAACCATTGTCTGAGCGTCGTCGAACGTGAACTCAGTCTTGTCGCAACACAGCATGCGGGCCAAACGGTCATATGTCGCGGTGACTGTCGCCGGTTTGCCGTTCGCGGTATTGCAATCAGTGGGGTCTTCTGGGATTTCGCCGAGAGTCAGGTAAATGTCCAGTGTAGAAGCAAAACACTCGGCCGCCATCGGACAATAGCCGCCTCGAAACGGCACTGCATGAGCAATCGCGCTCAAAGGCGTCCGACGGACACCGGTATAAATCAACTCACCAGACTGCAGCCGGTCGACGTCGGTTAGCCCTGTAGGGACGGGGACACCGTTCCATAGCGGAATGATGTCAGCCGTTGTAGTTCCGATGTCAATCAGCACGGCCGCTTCTTGCGGGACCAAGCGACCAACAAATGTGGCCAGGGCGTGCCAGTTTGCGGCGGCAACCAATAGCGGGATCTTGCACGCCACATCAGGAGTGACAAATTCGGCACCCGTCTGCCAAACGAGGACCGGGATCAAGTCAGCCACTTCGTTCGCTGCATTTAGAACGAATTCGACCCCTTCAGTTTTGGTTTGGAAGCAATCCGCCAGTTCCGCTGTCATTGTGATGGCGAGGGCGTCAAAGGTCGTCCTGCCAGACGTCGATTCGTCAGACGACAAAAAATGAGCCACGGTTTCGCTCAACGCGCTAGCAAGTCGCTCGGGATCCTTCCAGACCGCAAGGCCGCGTGTTAGCGAGCGCCCGTTCGTATCAGCCGCTTTGATATTTGCGCCGCCAATGTCCAGCCCTAGCACCTTCATTACGGATTCTACACCTCACACCGCTCAGTCTGGTTTCAGGGCGTTGATGATGTCGACGACTGCTTTGCGTCCGTCACCAAATAGCATCAAAGTATTCTCAGCGGTGAACAACGGGTTTGGGATGCCAGAAAATCCGGGGCTGAGGCTGCGCTTAATGACGACCACGGTGCGCGACTTATCGACGTCAATGATTGGCATTCCGGCAATCGGACTCTGTGCGTCGGTGCGAGCAACTGGGTTGACCACGTCGTTTGCTCCCAGCACAATCGTCACATCCGTCTGGTCCATTGTCGAGTTGATCTCGTTCATTTCCTTCAAAGAGTCGTAGGGAATGTCAGCTTCGGCCAATAGCACGTTCATGTGTCCCGGCATGCGGCCTGCCACGGGATGGATGCCAAATTCGACCTGAATTTTCTTCGATTCGAGCAGCTTGGTCAAGTCGCTGACAGAGTGCTGTGCTTGAGCGACGGCCATGCCATAGCCGGGGACTATCACCACTCGCCGAGCCACTTCGATCAGCATGGCCACTTCCTCGGCGGAAGTCGATTTTACATTCACGTAGACATCATCATCGGGGCCGCTGCGAGTTGGGCCAAGCGAGCCGAACAGGACGTTGGCCAGCGAACGGTTCATCGCTGCGCACATGATACGCGTCAGAATCAAACCCGACGCGCCGACCAGCGAACCGGCAATGATCAGGATGTTTGCTGCGCTTTGGCCTTGCACGGAATTGCTCAGAACAAATCCAGTGGCGGCGGCGGCCAAACCGGAATAGGAATTCAACAAGGCGATGACGACCGGCATGTCGGCGCCGCCGATCGAGATGACCGAAAATACGCCCAGCACGAGCGCCAATAGCACGAGCACGCAATAGATGAAAGCACTTTCCGGTCTTGCGAGCAGCATAACTGCCAGAACCAGGCAGGCGATTAGCAGCATGGCGTTCAATGTCTGCTGACCACTGAAACGGATGTTGCCAACGAATCGCAACTCCTGTAGCTTGGCAAAAGCGATCAGGCTGCCAGAAAACGTCATGGCTCCTATCAGACCGGACGCGGCCGTCGCGATCAATTCGGCGGACGATTGCGATTGGACGTTCGTGACCAGGTATGCTCCGGCGACCAGTGCCGATGCTCCCCCTCCAAAGCCGTTGAATAGCGCCACTAGTTGTGGCATCGCTGTCATTTGGATCTTCAGTGCCAAGGTCACGCCGACGGCCGAACCAATGACTAAGCCAAGAAGTATGAATGTTACGGAGAAGTCTGCGCCAACCAGCGTCACGACCACGGCCACCAGCATGCCAAGTGCACCCAGCATGTTACCTCGCACGGCCGTGCGGGGACGTGTTAGTCCTTTCAGACCGAAAATGAACAGAATCGCAGCAAGCAAGTAACCGAGATCGACATTCACTAGCACGGTCTTTGTCTAGTCCTTCTTGCGGAACATGCCAAGCATCCGGTGGGTGACGAGAAAACCACCGACGACGTTTGTCGTGGCCAAGGTGACAGCTAGGCAGCCTAGCACACAGCCAAGAATTTTCTCCGTTGGATGCCTGGAGCCCACCGACAGGAGTGCTCCAATGAGTGTGATGCCCGAAATGGCGTTCGAGCCGGACATCAACGGCGTGTGCAACATCGGCGGGATTTTCGTGATGATTTCAATACCGACAAAGATGGCCAACACAAAAACAGTCAACAGTAACAGTGGCGAACCAGCTGCCTGGGTTGATGATGTCGTTTGTTCGGCCAGCAGTAAAAGCGTGTTCATGGCCTGCATTAAATCAATTCCCTCCCACTGGACTTAGGACTGTCGGTTCCAAGCCCAACTGTTCGCGGACTTGTGGATGAACAACGTGTCCGTCTCGCGTGACTAACGTGCCGCTTATGATTTCGTCGTCTCGGTCCAAACACATCGCTTTGTCTTTGACTAAGTGCTTCAAAAAGGTGGTAATGTTTTTCGAATACATTTGGCTGGCGTGATACGGGATCGTCGCCGGTAAGTTAACGGCTCCGATGATGGTGACATCGTGTGCGACAATCGTTTCATTCGGTTGTGTCAGTTCGCAATTGCCGCCTTGTTCGGCCGCCAAGTCAACCAGCACGCTTCCCGCGGACATTTTTTTAATCACTGCTTCTTTGACCAGAAGCGGAGCCTGGACGCCGGGGATCGCCGCTGTGGTAATAACGACGTGACTTTCCGCGACGGCGTCGCTCAGCAATTCACGCTGCCGGTGATAGTACTGATCATCCCTCTCTGAGGCATACTTACCGACCTGTCCGGGCTGGTTGGTATCGAGATCCACCTCAATGAATTTAGCTCCCAGGCTATTCACTTCTTCTTTGACTGCCTGTCGGACATCGTAGGCACTGACGACGGCACCCAATCGTCGAGACGTGGCGATGGCCTGAAGACCGGCCACTCCGGCTCCCAGAACCAGGATTTTCGCTGGCGTGATGGTTCCCGCGGCGGTCATCATCATGGGAAACATTCGAGGCAACGTGTGAGCCGCCATTATTACGGCTTTATAGCCGGAAATCATCGCCATTGAAGAAAGTACGTCCATTTCTTGTGCGCGAGTGATTCGCGGGAGCAGCTCCAGGGCGAAACATGTGACGTTACGATCGGCCAGTTTTGACATAAACGACGGTTTCGTCAGCGGATCGCACAGGCCGATCAGGCATTGGCCGTGGTGAAGTCGTTCGATGTCAGCCCGACCTAAATTTGGATTGGCTCCCATTGCTCGAACTTGCAGCAAGACGTCAGCCGACTGAATCAATTTAGATCGACTCGAAATTAGCCGGGCACCCTGGTCGCGGTAGTCTGCATCCGTAAAACCAGCTTCACGGCCCGCCATAACTTCGACCAGCACGTCGATCCCGGCTTCTCTAAGGCTTTTGACGAAAGCGGGTGTCAATGCAACCCGTCGTTCACCGGGAAAGGTCTCTTTCGGAACGCCGACAACAATCGAGTGAGCATCTTGCGACATATTGACTGAAAAACTTTGTTACGCCAGCGAGTGGAAAAAGCACAAAATCCATCATCGGATTTTGCCGTCATGCTTGAATTCGAAAACGACCCATACATCAGACAGAATCTTATAGCGAAACAGCTTTCGGTCAAATGACATCGCCAAAAAAATCAGGTGTCATCTGTGAAACGGAATGGTTCTGGCGTGATTTCATAGCCGGGGCGCATGCCGATGTTCATAAGCAGGCCTAACGCCAGACAAGTGGCTACTAGGCTAGAACCGCCATAACTTATTAGCGGCAGCGTCATGCCGGTGATCGGCATCAGTCCGACCGTCATTCCAGTGTTAATCGTCATTTGCGACGCCAACAGCGCGACGATTCCTACGGCCAGCAACCTGCCAAATGGCTCGCGAGTCGCCCCGGCGATCCACAGGCCACGGGCGAAGAGAACTGTGTAAACGCACAGGATCATCACGCACCCGAACAAACCCCAACGTTCGCCAATCAGACAAAAAACGAAGTCGGTCTGCGCTGCCGGCAAGTGGTAGGCGAGTCGGTCTTCAAGGGATATTGCAGTCAGCTTGCTGCCCCAAGTTCCACCCAAAGCGAGCACTCGCTTTGATTGGTGCAGGTGGTAACCATTACCCTGCGGAGTTGCTCCGCCGTCGCGCTGCACAAACAGTGTGACAACACGCGATTTCTGCTCGGCACTCATTCCCATCCACAACAGTGGCGAGGTGGCAACGCCCAACAATACGATCAACGTGAGGTGACGTGGTCTCGCTCCAGCGGCAAACAGCATCGCGAACAAAACCGGCAGAAACAGTAGCGATGTCCCGAGGTCGGGCTCTCGAAGAATCAGGCCCACCGGGATCATCGTCAATAGAAAAGGGGGAAGCAGGCCGGTCAATCGACGATAATTCCTGCGATACATCAGGTAATGCGCCAGAGCTGAAATATAGCCCAATTTCGCAAGTTCTGACGGTTGTAAATTGAGGGGTCCTAAAGGGATCCAGCGGTGTGCACCGTTGCGATCTGGTATGAAGTAGACAATCACCAACAGAACCAGACTGCCGCCGAACAGAGGGTAGCTTAGAACCTTCAGACGACGATAAGGCACCCACGTAGCCACAATCATCACGGCTGTCGCTAGCAGCGTCCAAACCAACTGCCGGCTGAAGTGGTCGTCGCGTCTCGATAACTCGTCGCCTCGCGCGATACCAATCAAGCCTGCTACGATCAATATGAGCGAGCAGATTACAACGGTCCATGGAATGCGCCGGAACCATTCAGAAATTTTCAATTCGTCCTCCTTTGAGCGTCATTCAGTCACATTAATGTCACTATTTATCGAATTCGCGATTGAATTTGAACACCGGTTGGGGACGTGAACGGTATTGACCGAGTCAAGCCAGCGGGCGTAGTATTCACCCCCTATTTTTTCCGGGCTTAGGAGGCCAGATGTTCAGCCGGAACTTCATACTATCAATGACCTTAATCATGGCCTTTGGGTTACGTGTCGGGGTGGCGATCGGATTGCAGCAGTTCGTCAATAGTTCGGACCAAGGTAATTTCTACATTGACGGTGATGCTGACTTCTACTGGCGATTAGGAAAGCAGATTGCCGCTGGCAAAGCCTACCAAATAGAAGATGAACTGCGTCTACGACAAGTAGTTCGCATGCCCGGATTTCCCGCCATGCTGGCAGTTGCCATCAAAGTCAAGGAGTGGTTGAATCTAGAAGGAGAAGCATTCTTCGTCGCACGAATTCTGTTGGCAGGCATCGGGACGATTGCCTGCTGGTTGGTCTATGTACTGGGACGGCAGTTGTTTGACGAGACGACCGGCCTGATCGCAGCCGGGCTAACGACAGTCTCGCCAATTATGACCGGGTTCAGTGTCGTGCTGCTCACTGAGACCGTGTTTGCGGCGTGCATGCTAGCAAGTCTCATTGTCTTAGCGAAGGTTGCGCAAACGGATTTTACCGCCGCGTCAAGGTTTCAGACCGTCGGGCTGCCGGTCTTCGCAGGGGTATTGATCGCCGCGGCGACCTACGTTCGTTCCAGTTGGCTGTTGGTGGGTCCGATCTTTTTCATCCTGCTGGTTGTGCTTTCAACGAATCGACGGCAAGCGCTGCTGCGTGGATCCCTGGTACTCATGGGGCTCGCCGTTGCATTGGCACCCTGGATTGTTCGCAATTACCAAGTCACCGATAAAGTCGTTGTAACGACATTATGGCTCGGCCCCAGTTTGTATGACGGCTTGAATCCGAGTGCCACTGGCGCCAGCAACATGGACTGGTTTGACCGGGAGAACTTGATGGCCAAAATGACGGAGTATCAAGTAGACCGTCACTATCGCGGCAAGGCGATCGAGTTCGCCATCAACAATCCTGTGCGAACCGTTCAGTTGGCTGGAATTAAATTTTTCAGGTACTGGAAACCTTGGCCGAATCATGAAATGTTCAGTACCTGGTGGCAATGTCTTGCTGTGGCGTTGTTCTTCATTCCAGTCGTTGTGTTGGCCGCACACGGCTGGTGGGTCACCCGATATCAGTATTGGAATTGGCTGCTGACTGTCGGACCGATTATTTACTTTTCCGCGTTGCACGTCATATTTGTCGGCTCGCTTCGTTACCGACTACCTGCGGAATATTCGTTGTGTGTCATGTCAGCGATTGGAATACAGGTATGGATTCGTTCAAGACGCGGTGGCAAAGCCAACAGGAACCAGAGTGTTTCCAAGCTCCTCACCCATCCAAAAGATTGTCGATCGACGTTATGTTGCAGGTACGGATGAACGGTCACGGATGAAGACGATTGGCAAAACATTTTTATGGATCGTTGGCATCGTCACTTTATTGATCGTTGCCGGTGGTGTCTACGTGTATCGGGTTTGGACGCAACAGGATGAGCTGCTGCACGAAAAGATCGTTGCGACGTTGGCCAATTACGCTCCGGAATGGCAGGTCCGGGTCGGCCGCTGCCATTTTGACTTTCGGCGGAATATTCACATAGATGATTGTGCCTTGAAAGTACCCGGGCAATCGTTGGCCTTCGCTACTGTGCCGAAAATCACGATGATAGTTGATCGTCACGCTTTGGCTGAACGGCAGGAAGTCCACATCCACAAGGTTCGTCTACTCAGGCCAAGTCTGATAATTCAACGAGATTGCAACGGCCGCTGGAACTGGCAGTCTCTGCCGATCTTTCCGAAGTCACAAACGAGTTTGCCCGAATTTGAGATTGAGCAAGGAACGATCACAATCAAGATGGAACGCGAGACAGGCGGTCCTGCGACCATGTTGATGCTGTCAAACGTAAACATCCATTTGGTTCCATCTGCGAAACGCCACTTTCTGTTCGAAGTTGCGGCGAACGTGCCGTACGCTCAGACATTAAAAATCAACGGTCGATGGAATGTTGACGACGGAACTGGAACCGCCAACGGCGAGTTGCATAATCTCAATTTTGGTACTGAATTGCTTGACCTGCTGACAAAAACTATTCCCGAATTCGGCGTCAAATTAGCGGACATGCAAGCCAAGGTCATGGAAAATCTTCCGTACTCGACAATGCGACCACTTGTTTCGCAAGCTGAAGATTTGACGTCCCGAGTCTCAAGCGTTGCGACACCTCAGCACGACGTCGCCAATCGATCGGGAAAATCTTCCATTGTAGACATTGATCGCGGCCGAGTCTCTCTGAGAATGTCGATAGTTTCGGACATCAAGTTTCGGATCAGCCGATTGCAACCTGATGCTCCGCTCGACTTAAAGTTGCTCGTGCATGTTGAGGAAGGAGAATTTACCAACCCGATCCTTCCGTTTCCGTTGAAGAACCTGTCCGGCAAGATTTATTGCGACAACCACGGAATCATTGTACGGCATCTAACGGGAAACAACGGTCCAACACGACTTGATGTGCAAGGCGTGCTGTCGCGACATAAAAAATCGCATAACGGTCGCTTTACCGTCAACGTGACCAACCTGGCACTTGACCATTCGCTGCGCAGTCTAATGCCGGTGCACCTGAAGCGTACCTTTGACATGCACCAACCTTCCGGACACATCGACGTACAGGTCGTGATGAAATGTAACGACGGAAGTAACTGGCATCCGGAAGATGTTCTTGTGACTGCGCAACAATGTTCGGCGGCGCACGTGTCATTTCCTTACCGGATCGAAAATATCACGGGGACGATCCGGCAACAAGGACACGCTCTCGAATGTAACCTGCAAGGTCTGGCCGGAAGCCGATCCGCAGTGCTGATCGGCCATGTGCAAAACGCGGGACCGGCGGCCGCGAGTGTATTCGATATCTCGATCGAACAATTACCTGTGGATCAGACATTTCGCGATGCGTGTCAGAAACAACCGGAGTTAGGCAAGGTAATTTCGTCGTTGAATTTCACCGGTACTCTCGACGCCCAACTTCGCCTATTACGGCCACCAGGGTTAAACAAGAATATCAAGATAGAACTATCTGCCGGTGTCTACAAAGCATCGATCCAGTACGAGGATTTTCCTTACGAAGTGGACGACCTGAGCGGAACGATTCGTTGCCGCAGCGAGAAATGGACGTTTTCCGACCTCAAAGGTCGGCACGGAGCGTCGACATTGACTGGATATGGGTCTTATAACAAGCACGACAAGGGCGGGAAACTGAACCTTACGGTGAAGACCAAAGGAACAATGTTAGACCAAGCGCTGTATGTCGTCCTGTCGCCGAAATTGAAGGAGTTATGGCAGCAGTTTTCTCCCACCGGAACTGCGGACGTCACGAGCGTCATTCACCACACTGCCGACCAGCCAGTCAGGATCACACTGCCTGACGTGGAATTGTCCGAAGCCGGAATTCTGATGCCTGAATTTCCGTACCGGATTGATCAGATTCGAGCCAGTTTTTCCTACGATCGTGATTTTCTAACCATTCGGTCGCTTGTGGGAAGGCATCACAACACACAGATCCACGCAACCGGATTCGCAAAGTTTTCACAAAATGGCGACTGGACGGCGCGGCTAGTGGAACTGACCGTCGATGAACTAGAACCCGACGAATTGCTGCTCCGCGCTCTGCCAAATGGACTGCATGACGTGTTCGAGTGCTTGGATCCACAGCAAACGATCTCGATGAAGGGAATGCTGGAATTGCGAGGGACTCAGCAGCTCAGCGATCCAATCACTGCGGCTTGGGACATCGAAACCATTTTGTCAGGAGGAACGGTGACCGCCGGACTTGTTTTCAAAGATGTTTACGGAGGTATCGAATCTCATGGATGGTGGAACGGTCATCAGGCCAATCTTTCTGGCCGCATCAACCTCAAGTCAGCAACGGTTCTGGGTTATCGTCTGGCAGATATCCAGGGTCCGTTCGGCGTGAAGAACCAAGAACTGATCATCGGTTCCCGCGGCGCGGTTTTGCAGCCAACACAGCGCGGGACGCGAGTGTCGGTGGACGTCTCGAAACATGTCACGGCCCGTGCCATCAATGGAATCATTACCGTTGACGCTATCGCAGCACTCAATGATGAAATGAACTACCGTGCGAAGCTGAACATGTCGCACGGCAGTTTAGAGGAATACACCAAGTTGTACATGTCTGGTCAAAAGAATTTGCGGGGTGTGATACGTGGATGGGTTGAGATGCGCGGCCAAGGCTCGTCGCCGGACAGGATCACAGGGCGCGGTCAGGTACAGATCAGTCCGGCAGAACTGTATGAATTACCGATTCTGGTTCAAGTCTTTAATGAACTCAGGTTCGTGCCTCCCAATA
>CAUZSN010000026.1:0-28063 GCA_963582345.1 Planctomycetota bacterium | reverse complement strand
TCAGATGAATCACGGCGTCGCAGACTTCGTTCAGGTTGTGCGGCGGGATGCTGGTGGCCATACCGACGGCGATGCCTGTAGAACCGTTGACCACGAGATTCGGAAACTTCGACGGTAGTACGACCGGCTCGGTGCGCTGCTGATCGTATGTCGCCACAAAATCGACAGTATCCCGTTTTAAATCTTGTAACAATTCGCCTGCAACGGCCGATAACCGGGCTTCGGTGTATCGCATTGCCGCTGGCGGCAAACCGGCCAGCGATCCGAAGTTGCCTTGTTTATCAATCAGTACGTCGCGCATCACCCAATTTTGGGCCATGCGGACCAATGTAGGATAAATGGCCTGATCGCCATGCGGGTGATAATTCCCCATAGTCTCGCCGGCGATCTTGGAACACTTGGTGCGGCTACCCGCCGGCCCCAGGTTTAAGTCATTCATCGCCACTAGAATCCGCCGCTGCGACGGTTTCAGTCCGTCTCGCACGTCCGGCAGCGCGCGGCTAACAATCACGCTCATCGCATAGGTGAGATAGCTGACGCGCATCTCGTCCTGAATATCCAATAGGCGCGTGTTTTCGGGGCGAGATGGCGAACCCCCATTGCCGTCAGACAAGTGCCGTACTCCTTAGTCGTTTTCGAGCGTCGACAACCTGTTCAACAAGGAAACGTCCGCGCGACTGCTGTTCGCGACATATTTGATGTAACTGCAGGCAGACATGAGGCAGCGAAAACATCAAACCAAACGAAACCATCCTTGGACGAATCGGCGACAGCTAGGATGAATGTGTCGGGCAACTGGCTACCAATGCCAAAGTGGAGTTCTGATCAGCTGATGCTTCATAAGACCGTGTCATGTTAAAAATACAGCCTTGCGACGTGCCTCTCAGATTCTCATTTCCGGCGCCGATCATAGTCGAAAACCACATTCTTGACAACGCACAGGAGCGGTAAACGACTCTGCTGGAAAAACGTGAAAATCTCGTATTGCCAATCCTTGACATAACCTGTCAACTTCACCGCATCGAAATTCGACCGTCCGATCAACGAACATCCGGCAGTGCAAACACCGCCGTCGATCGGGTCGGTGGGTCAATAACCTTCAGCGATTCGCTTCGTGTCGAACGGACACGCTTGTTCGAATGCCGCCGCGTGGAGTGAATTCTCCAAGGATATTCATCCAGCGCGGTTTCGTGATGGCCACCAAATCGTCAAGTATGTGGTTGGTGACACTTTCGTAGAAAGCACCATAATCACGATATTGCTGCATGTAGAGCTTGAGCGATTTCAGTTCAAAACACAGCTTGTCGGGCACATAGGTAATTGTCAGCGTTCCAAAATCGGGCTGACCGGTCTGGGGACATAGAGACGTAAATTCGGGACAGATCACTTTGATTTCGTAGTCCCGATCGGGATACGGATTCTCGAAGATTTCCAAGATGTCACGAAAGTTCTCAAGCATGCGCGTCGACCTTCGGCATTCGCCGTGCTTCGTAGACCGTCGCTGCGATTTCATTGTAGCGGCACAGGATGACTGTGCACACTGATTCGTGCGATCTGAAGATTCTACCCTCTTTAGAGAAATCGGATTATTCGTTGTCCGAAAAGATCATGATCGCCTCTTCCTCGGTCAGAGGCCGGCTTAATTGATCGGATTCAACGTGTACCGACAATCTCGCGTCGCCGGCTTGTTGTGCCGTAAAGTGCAAGTCGAATACGGCCGCAGATTTTCCGTTGATCTTGCCGATCGGTTGAAATCGCACGTCGCTTCCGACGACTGAATGTTTGACAGGTCCTTCGGCCGAAACGAACTGCAGTTCTGAAGGAACGGCAATCTTTACGGAAACGTTCGAAGCGGGACTGGACCCACGGTTCCGGACACTCAATTGGATGGGAATAGATTCGCCACGTGCCACTACGCCATCGGTTTCAGAAAAATCCAAGACCAGCGCTGCAATCCCGATTACCTCGGTCACAGTCATCATTTCCGTCCGCTCGCCACTTGCCGCCGATGCCGTGATGATGCTGCTTTGAGATCCCAGGATCTTCGGAACCAGCGTAACACTTAGAACTTTTCTTTGTTTGGGATCAAGTTTTTCAATCCGCCATGCGACAGTTCGCTTCGCCGTATTGAATTGTCCTGCCGCCGACGCCGAAGTGAACTGCATCCCCTTCGACAGTGTTTCCACGACTGTGATTCCAAAGACCGGTTTTTCCGAATCATTCGTCACCGTGGTACCAAAGACCGCAGCCCGGCCAATGTACTTGCGGACTGGACCAGTGCGTGAAAGTAGAAGTTGACTTCCGGAGATCTCAACTGCTGCAACGGCTTCGATCGAGTGCCCACCATCCGCCGTAACGGTCGCCCGATTAACTGTTTGTCCGATTTGAGCTGCGGTCAAGGTTATTGTCAATGTTCGCGATGCACCGACCGCCAGTGTTCCGACGTCGTATTCCAAATCGTTCCCGTCCGGATGACGTAAGCCGTTTGGAATCACGTCGCGCACTACCACTCCTGTTGCATCGCCAGTGCCGATATTTCTGACCATAAACTGAAAGTTAACCGGATCGCCCAATTCGGCCTGTTTTGGTGCAGAAAGCTCCAGTTCCAAGTTCGGAGAAGTGATTCGTGTCTCGGCGGTAACCTCGGCCACGAAGTTGACAGTTGCAACGCTGCCGATTTGACCTTCGGCAGTGGGAATAATTTTGACGGAAATCTTCTTGTCTTCGCTTGGCTTCAAAGTCCCGATTCGCCAAACCAGGCGATTTCCCGTCAATTCGGCACGGGGAATCGTGCCGACTAGTTCGGTCCCTTTGGGAATTATGTCTTCGACCACGACTTGGTGAGCGCTGCTGGTACCCTGATTCTTAATAATGACTGAATAGACCATTGGTTGACCCAAAATTCCAGTCGGTGGAGCCATTTTTTCGATGGTCAATTGCGGGCGCTGCGGACCACGCGGAGCATCCTTGCTAATTGTATCGTCCCCTTGCAGGTCATCGTTGGAATTGGAGGCACTTAATGGAATTTCTCCCAAAGGCAGTTCCAGACGACGTGGCGGTTTTAATGCGTCACCGCTGCTGACAACTAGTTTGCCGCTAACTGCAGCAGCAGAAACTCGACCAGGACTTCTCACTTCTTGCTCATCAAAGCGAGGTCTAACGCCTTCAGCTTTTCCAAGCCCTGCTTCGGCAGTCGACGTGACTACGGCATCCGCGCCGTACCGTAATGCGTCCTGTCGGGCAAACGGCGTTGCGACCACCTTCGACCTTTGTTCCGGAAGTGATTGAAAAAGACGCGGCCCGTTCAACTCGCCCGTTGATTCAGCGCTTTGTGAAATTGCTTTGGAAGCACTGTTAGTAGCCGCCGGTTTCTCAATTCTACCGGTTTGAACAACCGCTTGATCATGCTTCAAAGTTGCCGACAGCCGATCGATGTCAAACAAAATTAGTTCAGGCTGGTCCTCCAAAACATCAAAAGTGACATTCAACTTGATCGCTTGCAAAGCTTTTTGGCGGGCAGTCTCGATACGCCGCGCGTTCAAATCCAAGCGGGCTTCCCGAACCAACTCTTTAGCTCTTCTCTGGTCAGAAGGTATCGAGTTAGGTGTCTCAAAATCACCCTGCGATGTCGCGGATAACGATTTTCCCTCGCGTTGCACGTTTGTTAAGAGACGTGGCGACTCGGGCACATTGTTGGATCCAACTCGTTTCGTTTGCGCAACGGGATTCGGATCGAGTAACAATTGACGCGACGTGGTATTGCGCAACCTGGAAGATGATTGCGTGGTAAAATCATTATTCTCTCCGAACAGATGTGTGACACCGTTATCGGATGACTTGGCGACTTTGACTTGTTTCGGAAATTCTGACTGAGTCACCTCCGAAAAGGATTTGACATCGCCATCTGGAACAAATTCAGCTCCTAATGTCACCGCGGAACGCGCGTTGTCTGGCGCGGTGAAACTCGTGTTGGGCATCAGTTCGGGTTCCGTCTGACCCTCGGCAACATTTGAGACGAATAATGAATCGGATGACTCATCGTACAATGAGTCGTTTGCATTATTGTCGGATGAACCGAGGTCGCCAACCAATTCATTTGGCGCTGTATTGGCAACAATCTGCGTGTCGTTGCCTTGGTCCCCTCGTCGAGTCATCCCGCGCTGAGTTTGAAGGACAACCAAGAAACCAATGCCGGCCACACCAGCCAATGCCGTGAGTTTCCAAATCGAGTTCTGCATGGGAATCCTTTCCCAACTTTTACAAATGACTCGAGGTTCGATTCGCCTTCGACGTTGTCCGCCAACAAAGGAGCCGGGAACAACAGCCCAAAAGCCTGACAAAGCAGCTAATTTGACGCAAGACGTCTGCGCAACAGAAGCCACACCAAATAGCAGATTTGGAAAAATTGGGCAAGGTGAGTCTGCGGACAATTACGCCAGTGACGTGATGGCAAACACTCCTAGAATACAAGCCCATACAATGCCCAGGAAATGCCAAAAATAGGCACAAATCGTAACGCCCCAATAATACTCATGGTCGTAGCGGCCCGTGACTGCTCGAAGCGCGACAAACATAACGAACAAAAGTGCGATGATGAAGTGCAACCCATGCAAACTCGCAAATACGAAGACGAATGAATCGACTCCCGTTGACGCGTTCGACGACGACAGATTCTGCAGCAAATCCGTTAAACCGTACGTCTGGACTCCAACAAATACAGTTCCCGTGACCAATCCGAGGAGTAAGCACTGGCGAAACTGCCGTTGTCTTTCAACTACGTACGTGCTGTACCGAACGATGTAGAGCCGCGCTTCCGAGGATCAAGAGTAGAGTGCTAATCCAAAAGGCTGGCGGAAACGTGAGCCGATTATCGACACCGACGTACCGGCTGAAACGAATCAGGATGTATGCCAACGCTCCGGCAAAACCAAATATTGCCGACGTTACCAAAAAGAAAAGAATTGCAAATTCACCCTGCGATTCTATACGACGCGCTGCCATCGTCACGACTCAAATCAATAAAGTTCTTGGTTCGAAAACCTGCAAACGAAATTAACATTCGCACTTTGAACAATGTCGGCAACATCGTTGTCGCTTCCGCCCGCGATGCCCGCCATTCAACCATTGGACGACTTGTATGGCAACGGTCGTTAACTGGACAATTCTGTAATGTCTGCGCAACCGATGGCTCATAGCCGGCTTTCGCACGCAATCCCTCTGTCTAATCCCATCCGACCGGCAAATCTTGCCGATAGTGATTCGAAGTAGGGAATCAATTTTGAAGAATCTGTTGTAATAGCGTCAGACCGGGGTTGACCGCCGGCTTGGAATTTCGCTATTCATCTCCACCTCTCCTCTTCTCTCCCAAGAAGTCTCCTGAGTCATCACGGCCGCTTATTCACATCGTTCGGATTTTCACCACGTATCATTGCGACGGAGTACGGACGCGACTTGCGTTGTCCACACTGAAGGAGGAACCTACGTTGGGTAAGGCAATCCAATTTTTCGTATGTGCAATTCTGGTCGGCGGCTGTTTGTGGTGGGCCTATGTACACAAAGTAGCCAAGAACGTTTCGGCGCAAATCAACTCGGACGACACTCGACGCTCACCGCATCGGCTGCTTGCTGCGAACGATCCATTTCGTGAACGCCAGAACGCAAGTGAAAACACGGCTTCGAATATAACACGTTTAAGAACGACCGACTCGCGACGAGCACGCGTCGACGACTACATGAAACGTGCTTACATTGCCTATCGCCGGAATAATCTGCGTGAGGCTCTGCGGTTGTCGGCCACAGCGGAACAACTGGCCCGTGATGGCGATCTGCGGTTCGGTCCCAACGCTGAGAGTCCGTCGTCTTTCATCGCTCGCATCACATCTAATAACACGGCAGATAAAACTCATCAATCGGCCGGTGCCGTTGAAACGGCGTTTCCGTCAACGACCCCGTCGACCAGTCACCGACTGCAAATCCAAGATAAACAAGAAAGACAAGGTCGTGAACAGCCACACGCGGCGAACGATCTACGCGTCGACGACACATCCCTCACGGCCGTGCAAACACTTCACCAATCGCCAAGACAGCAAGCCCTCAAGCTTTTAAGACAGGCGAAACAGCACCTCAACGCAAGTCGTTTCGATCAGGCCCGGTTGCTCGCACTACAAGCCAGCGAATTGGATGTGAGCTACAGCTTGTTCGAAGATCGTCCCAAGCACGTCCTTGCGGAAATCGATCGCAAAAGCAAAACGACGACGCTCGCCCGGATGAATCGAACGAGTGACCGATCGGATGATTTGTCAGTGGCGGACGCACACAACCGTCGAGATTTTGTTGAGACTCCTTCCGACGACAATCGGCTGGCATCGGCGAAATCTGCATCGTCCGCAACCCAAAGAAAACAACGAGCTCTGGAGCTATTGAAACAAGCGCGAATCGACCTGCAGGCCGGCCGGGTGGAATCGGCTCGCCAAAAGGCTGTCGCAGCACAAAACTTCAAGGCCACGTTCGGACCATTCGATGATCAACCTGTGCTGGTCCTGTTAGATATCAACCGAATAACGTCAGTGAAACCTCCCAAGACGTTACAAGTGCCCAAACGCCTGCCCGACAGACAGCTCGCCGGGCCGGCTGTGAAACCGACTCCCACCAACGTCGAACCCACAAACGCCTTGAAAATACCGTCCGAGTCTCCACAGGATATTGCCGTCATCAACCCGGCTGGCGTGTCAGCGTTGGATCTGTTCCGGCAGGGAACCGAACACCTGGAACGTGGCGACATCCAAGCGGCCTATACCGCGTTTTTACAGGCCTACCAATCGGGCCAGAAGCTCGATTCATATCAAAGTCAACGGCTTCAAGATTATCTACGTGAATTGGCACCAGATCGCGTCTCATTGGCCTCGGCCCAGATTCCCACGGACGGCAACCCGCCTGAGACCTCAAGCGGAATTGTTCCACCGCGAGCAATTGACGTGGCCAGCCGACAACGAGCAATCCAATTCGACCGGCTGCGAAGCGAAGTCCTGAACGCCGTGTTCCGCGCAGATCGCCTGCACGAGAAAAAACCCGAGGAGGCGATCGAAGTCCTGGATGGGACCATGGCCAATGTCGAGAATTCCGATCTCGACCAGGAAACACTTGCACCGCTGGTCAGACACCTGCGCAAGACACGAGCATCGATGTCAAAGCGGCTGGCGCTGATCGAACCGACCATCAACCAGCGACAAATCAATGAGGAAGTCAAAAACAGGATCAAGCAGGACATCGAGCGTCAGGTTCGAATCGAGCAGGAACTGGCCAACTTAGTTGATGAATTCAATGAGCTGATGAAACAACGTCGTTTTGCCGAAGCCGAAGTTCACGCCAAACAAGCCCGAGAAATCGATCGCGACAATCCGGTAGTCGTCAACATGCACCTCAAGTCGAAACTCGCCAAGCAAAATCAGTTCAACGAAAACCTCCGAGAGAAAAAAGCCGACGGTTTTCTGAATGCGTTGAACGAAGTCGAGACGGCGGCCATTCCATTTTCCGGTTCTCCCATTCAGTTTGGCGATGCCAAGGTATGGGAAGAGTTATCCCGACGGCGAAAGAAATACGGCCAGCCAGACAACCGCACGCGAACGGAAGAAGAAGTACGCATCGAAAAAAGTCTCAGCAATCAGATCTCGCTGCACTTCGAAGACTCACCGATACAGGAAGTAATCAAACACATCCGCACCGTGGCCGACGTGAACATCGTCGTTGACCGCTTAGGCCTGGAAGAAGAGGGCGTTACGACAAATACGCCAGTGACGATCGATGTGGATCGCATCCGTCTCAAAAGCGCGTTGAATCTGTTGCTGGAACCGCTGCACTTGGCATACACGATTCAGGATGACGTCCTGAAGATCACCAGCTACATGCGGCAACAAGGAGATTTGGTAGTAGGCACCTATTCGATCGCCGACCTGATCGTTCCGGTTCCCAGCTTCATGGGTTTCAACGGCACAATGACCGGAACTGGACAGCCGTCGACCGCGAGCATGGCTTACCCCGGTGCAAACATGAGCGTTCCCGCCATCGGCGGAGCGCCAACGCCTCGCGGTCAATTCCAGATCGCTGGTGCCGCCAGCAGCCTACAATCGGTTGACGGTTCGCAAATGAACGTCGACTTGTCGGGCGGACCGTCCTCGTACGACTTTAGCACGCTTTCTGAATTGATCACGTCGACGATCGAGCCGGACAGTTGGCAGGAAGTCGGTGGTCCCGGGACCATTCGCGGCTTCCCTACAACGTTGAGTCTAGTGATTCGTCAAACACAACGAGTCCACGAAGAAATCGCCGACCTGCTGGAACAGCTCCGCCGCTTGCAGGACTTGGCAGTGACTGTTGAAGTGCGGTTCATTACAGTGGCCGACCGGTTCTTCGAACGAATCGGAATTGATTTTGACTTTGATGTTCAAGACACAATCGGCGGTCCCGCCCAAACAGGTGAGGAGAACGCCTTAACCCCACTGCCTCCCTTCGGATCAGTCATCGGTGGAGAGTCGGAGGGTGGGTTCTTTGCTCCGGGGCCTGGCCGGGAACTAACCGGCCGCGATGATTATGGACGCCGAGCAACGATCATCGGGCTGCAAGCACCCGGCACGTTCACGCAAGACCTAGACGTCGAATTTCGTCAAGGTTCATTCGAAATCGGCGTCCCCGATTTCGGGAATTTCAATCCGAGCGCTGGCATCCAGGTCGGCCTGGCCATTTTGAGTGACATCGAAACCTTTTTCTTCATCCAGGCGGCTCAGGGCGACGAGCGGTCCAATGTCATGTTTGCACCCAAGGTCACCCTGTTTAATGGCCAGACGGCAACCGTCAGCGACTTTTCCTCACGACCCTTCGTAACTAGTCTGACTCCCACAGTGGGTGCTTTTGCTGTCGGCTTCTCGCCTCAAATTACGACACTCACCGACGGCGTTATGCTGACCGTCAATGCAGTCATCTCGGCCGATCGCAGATTCGTTCGTCTGACAGTGATGCCGAACTTCACCACCATTACCGATGTATTTACCTTCTCGTTCGTGACGGGAGCCGCCGGTGGCGCCGGTGGCGGAGCTGCCGGAGTTGGTGGCGGCTTTGGTGGTGGCGGCGGTGGCGGCTTTGGCGGTGGCGGCGGTGGCGGCTTTGGCGGTGGTGGCGGCTTATTAGGAATTGGCGGAATCGGCGGAGGACCACGCAAGTCTAACAGTGGCTCGTTAGGTTTTGGCCAATTTGGACGACCACTGGGTGGCATCGCAGTGAGCCCCAGCGGTGAGCTGGGCTTCGGCGGTATCGGTGGCGGTGAATTCGGCATCAGCGGCGCCGGCGCCGAAGGTGGAGCTGGTGGAGATGGTGGTGGTGGTGGTGGTGGTGGTGGTGGTGGTGGTGGAGCAGGCACCTCCATCACAGTCCAGCAGCCCGTTCAGGAAGTCGTTAACGTCAGCACAACCGTTAGTGTACCAGACGGCGGCACCGTGCTTTTGGGCGGAGTCAAACGGCTGCGAGAAGGTCGAAATATGGCGGGCGTCCCCATTCTCAACAAAATCCCCTACATCAGCCGACTCTTCAAAAATACCGGAATCGGACGCGAAACAGAAAGTCTGATGCTTATGGTCACCCCCAGAATCATCATCCAGGAAGAGGAAGAATCTTTGCTCGGAATCGATTTCGATTAGCAACAACGGCCGCGCGAATCTTGTTAACGCCCAAGCATGCTGTTTAATAGAGAATTCTGAAAAGCACCACACACATGACGTCCCGGTGAAAACTGCCTGGGTGTGGTTACTACGCCAAAGTCGATAAGCCTCACAACGCCTCGACAACGAAATTACCAACTTCCGACGTGCTGTAGCCCATTTTGCCGGCAGCTTGACTTTTCATTTTTTTCCCGGTTACCAACTGGATTGCATTCAGGACACGCCGACCGGCCTTTTCCTGGCCACACTGATCCAACAGCATCGACATTGCGGCAACTGCCGCAATTGGATTAATGATGTTGCGCCCAGTGTATTTCGGAGCGCTGCCACCCATCGGTTCGAACATACTGGTACCTCCGAGTTCGGGGTTAATGTTCGCACCGGCCGCCACTCCCATTCCACCTTGCAGGATCGCGCCCAGATCAGTAATGATGTCGCCAAACATATTGGTCGTGACGATGACATCGTAATACTCTGGATTCTTCACCATCCACATGCAACAAGCGTCAACGTGATTGTAGTCGGCCTCGACGTCGGGATACTCATTCGCCACGTCCTCAAACGTTCGCCACCATAAGTCGTGACCGTAAGTCAGCACATTAGTTTTGGCGACTAACGTCAATCGTTTGCCTTTGGAGTTGTCTCGTTTTCGAGTAAACTCGAAGGCCCAGCGGATGCAGCGTTCGCAACCCTTGCGCGTGTAAATAGCCGCTTGTGTAGCGACTTCGTCAGGCGTATCCTTTTTCAAGAAACCGCCGACGCCGCAATACAGGTCTTCCGTGTTTTCCCGCACCACGACAAAATCGATGTCCTCCGGCCCTTTTCCGGCCAACGGAGTTTCGACACCTGGGTAGAGTATGACCGGACGCAGATTGATGTATTGATCCATTTGAAACCGCAGTTTCAGCAGCAGCCCCTTTTCCAAGACTCCCGGCGCAACATCAGGATGCCCGACCGCGCCGAGAAAAATGGCATCATAGGCACGTAACTCGTCGACAGCTTCATCCGGCAGAACCTGGCCGCTCTTCAAATATCGTTCGCCGCCAAAGTCGAAGTCCTGAAGTTCGTAGGAAAACCCTTCCAATTTGGCAACGGCTTGAAGTACTTTCACCGCCTCAGCCGTAACTTCAGGGCCGGTTCCATCGCCACCGATGACTGCAATTTTTAGCTTAGTTGCTTCATTCATCAAAAGCATTCTCCAAGGCTGCACATACACGAAGCGGTAATTTTATCAGTCGCCAGAATCGCTTTCAATCACACGTCTTTCAAGACGACTCGTGTTCAACTATCATCGGTATGAAAACCGGGCCCAGCTCGAAGCTTCGTACAGTTGGGTCAAAACAGCGCTTTGATCGCTTAGCAGGTTGTTGGAAAAGCTCATAGTGACAGCATTTATGTGGTCTGTTCGCGGCGAAACCCGATAAATTTAGTTACGTACAAACAATTATTCAATGGGCCGTTTAGCCGATCGTGTATAATGCAGTCACTGAACGAGTTGGATTAGAGCGAGAGGCATGTCGGGCGAAGTCTTTGTTGGACCCACAACTCTCGCAGATTGACGTCGATGTCCGAATTTCTGCTCGCGATCGATGTTGGCAACAGTCGAATCAAGTTTGCCTTGTTTGACTACTGTGACTGCCAGTCGATGCGCATGCTTCCACGCTGTCTGCAAACGACGACAGTGGCGTTGAACGAAAAGATTCCCTATGAGGAGATTCGGACGTGGTCACATAACTCAAACCATTCGCTTCGAGCAATCATCGCCAGCTCCAATACAAAAGGCCTTGAAATGGTGCTCAGTTCATGGTCGGCCACAGACTGGCCTTTGCCTACACCTATTGACGATCCAGCTCGTTTTCCATTGGTGATTCAGGTGGATGAACCCAACAAAGTCGGCATCGATCGCTTGCTGAATGCCGTAGCTGCAAACGTCATTCGTCCCAAAGATCAACCGGCAATTATCATCGATATTGGCACAGCAACAACCGTTGATTATTTATCGTCTGATGGCGATTTTGAAGGAGGAGCCATTTTGCCCGGCTTCCATCTTTTTGCTCAGTCTCTACATCACTACACGGCTCTGTTGCCGCTGGTATCAATTAACGAACTTGCCAAAATTCCCTACACTGCTGAAGCGCGAGAGCCGCTTGGGCGGAGTACTCGACAGGCAATCAAGAGCGGCTTGTACTGGGGGCAGCTTGGGGCGATCAAAGAGCTGATTGCGCGGTTGGAATCTGCGTGTCAGAATCCCCAATCCGCATACTTACTGCTCACTGGCGGCGCTGCCCCACTTATCGAATCGAATCTTCCGGACGTTCGTCATGAGCCACATTTAGTCCAACAGGGATTGGCCCTTGTCTACAAATATTTCCAATAACTCATGATCGACGAAACGTCACACGTCAGCTCGCCAATTGTCGTCGTGCTCACGCCGCGCGGTCGTGGGGCTGTGGCGACAATTGAATTTCAGGGCGAGTGCTACATCATCGACGATGCGCCATCGCCGTTGTTCCATGCAGCCAACGGCACACCGTTAGGAGAACAACCAATCAACCAGGCCTGCTTTGGGCACTGGGGTAATGGGGTGCGCGAAGAGGTTGTCGTTTGCAGGACCGATGACTACTCGGTCGAGATTCATTGCCATGGTGGAGACGCGGCCGTACAGCGGATTATCGATGATCTGCAGTCGCGTGGGTGTGCCATTCATTCGTGGCAGCAGATGAAATTCGCCAAAGCGGACCTGTTCGAAACAGAGTGTTTCGAAGCACTTGCGAGAGCAACGACAAAGCGCACAGCCGAGATTTTGTTGCATCAACAAACGAATGTACTGAGATCCACGTTTGAGAATCTATATAACTCGCATTTTTCTTCGAATTCTGACATTCGCAAGCAAATTGAGCGAGAACTGGATGAGCTATTGGAATGGGAAAAATTTGGATTACACCTAACACAACCTTGGAACGTCGTTGTGGCCGGCCGGCCCAACGTAGGGAAGTCAAGTCTGGTTAATGCACTACTCGGCTATTCCCGTTCCGTCGTGTTCGACAAGCCCGGAACAACGCGTGACGTCGTCACAGCCCAAACTGCGCTGGATGGCTGGCCGATTCAGTTCGCCGATACGGCCGGGATTCGTGATGCAGCCGACCAGTTGGAATCAGCTGGGATTGAACTCGCACGCCGTCAACTTTTCGACGCGGATTGCCGAGTTTTGCTCTTCGACACCAGCCGTCCGCCCGAAGCTGACGATTGGCGTCTGTTGTCTGATTGGCCCAATGCAATCCTTGTCGCGCACAAACAAGATCTGACGAACGTCTGGGGCGAGAAAACTCCCGAATCCGCAATACCAGTCTCGTCCTTGACAAATATCGGTCTGGACGATCTGGCCACAGTGCTAGTCAATCGGCTAGTTCCAACAGTACCTGATCTCGACATTTCAATCCCGTTCACAGCTCGACAGATCGATTTATTGAAAATAGCACAGTCTGCCGTTAAGGGTGACAACGAACCGACCTACCGCACAGCGTTTCGGGATTTACTGGCATAACGGTTTTGTCAACCCGACGATGGACGACGATCCGGCGCATCGTCCAGACTTAGTGCCCGAACGTCACAAAGTCAATAAGCGATTTGCTTCAAGATAGCTAACAACTTCGTCAGCCAGAACATCGATCCCGTTTGAGTCGGCATCGAGAACAATTTCTGGGTTGTCTGGTTCCTCGTATGGATCGTTGATACCAGTGAATCCTTTGATTTCGCCGGCACGAGCTTTTTTGTATAAGCCTTTGGGATCGCGGGCCTCGCATGTTTCCAAAGATGCCTTCACAAAAATCTCAACGAATTCACCTTCGCCAAGCAGCGAGCGTGCCTTGTCTCGGTCGGCTCGATACGGCGAAATAAATGCCGTAATTGGAATGATACCCGCATCGACGAACAGTTTCGCGACCTCCCCGATTCGGCGAATGTTTTCTGCCCGATCCTCGGCGGAGAATCCAAGGTTTTTGTTCAACCCATGGCGAACATTATCGCCGTCAAGAACGAAACTGCGTTTGCCCACGGCATGTAGCTTATGGTCGACCGTATTCGCGACAGTGCTCTTGCCACAGGCACTCAACCCTGTAAACCACAGTACAGCGACTTTGTGGCCATTCAGCTCAAATCGCTCCTGTCTTGAAACGTGGTGATCGTGCCAGGTGATATTCGTTGTCTCTTGTTCTGTCATTTGTTCTTTAGCTTTCGAGTTTCGACGACCGCAAAATGGGTGATCAACTCGCCCATCCACCGGCAGTCACAACGGCCAGGAAAATTTATTGCACACGCCGAGTGGCCCGTACGTCGTTTACAACGAGAATGTTAGGAAAACCAGTTTTGGGATGGAAGTCTGGAAATGGGATTTCTTTTCGCAAATGAACTGTATCCACGACCAGAAAAACAACAACCTTTTGCTTACTGTCGTGTCCTAGTACTGTGACTTCCAGGTCAAAAACAAGATGCAGTCGACTGGCTTAAAAACGCGCTTCCTGTTAACTTGTTGAGTCTTCTTGGACTTAATCCGCTCTTGCAACACGGTGAAACATGTGAGTGGTCCAGATTTCGACAAATTGGAACTGATCCCGGTTATCGCTCAGGATTACGACACCAACGATATTCTAATGCTGGGCTACATGAACCAGACCGCTTACAGGGAAACGATGCGGACGGGCCAGGTTTGCTATTACAGCCGCAGTCGCCAACGACTGTGGCGCAAGGGTGAAGAAAGTGGCAACGTGCAGAAGGTGAAACAGGTCTTTTTTGATTGCGATGCCGACACGCTATTGATCAAGGTTGATCAGGTAGGGGGAGCCGCTTGCCATGAGGGGTACCGAAGCTGTTTCTTCCGCAGGATCGAACTGGAATCAGAAAAGGTCGAGGTCATTGGTAACCGTGTCTTCGATCCGTCCCAGGTGTACAAGAAAAGCTGATCTCGACTATGTCCGAGCAGACACTTAAGTTGGGAATTCCATCCGGCAGCCTGCAAAAAGCCACGGCTGAGTTGTTTCAGAAGGCTGGATACAAGATTACGTTTTCGTCCCGATCGTATTATCCAAGCATCGACGACGACGCGATCGAATGTCTGCTAATCCGGGCTCAAGAAATGGCCCGTTACGTCGAGCAGGGCGTCCTCGACGCCGGTATTACTGGTTATGACTGGGTACTGGAAACGCAAGCGGACGTCATTGAAATCTGTGAGCTGGTTTTTTCAAAGACGAGCCGACGACCAGTTCGTTGGGTCTTGTGTGTCCCCAACGACTCACCTGTCCAAAATGTAAAGGACTTGAACGGAAAACGTATCGCCACCGAAGCCGTCGGCCTCACCAAGAGTTATCTAGCCCAGCACAGAGTTAACGCAAAGGTTGAATTTTCCTGGGGAGCTACTGAGGTCAAACCTCCGCAGTTGGCCGACGCCATAGTCGAAGTGACCGAAACCGGAAGCTCTTTGCGTGCCAATAATCTAAGGATTGTGGACGAAGTCCTGCAAAGTACCACGCGGTTAATCGTTAATCGTGATGCTTACGCTAATGAATGGAAAAAGGACAAACTGGACAATATTGCTTTGATGTTGCAATCCTGCCTGGCGGCCGAGAGCAAAGTAGGTTTAATGATGAATGTCCGCCGCAGCGATTTGGACAAAGTTTTAAAACACCTTTCTGCGCTACAAAAACCGACGGTCTCGTCCCTGTCAGATCCAGATTGGGTTGATGTCAACACGATCATCGATGAATCATTCGTGCGAACAACTGTCCCACAACTCAAAGCGGCTGGTGCTAGGGGCATTGTTGAGTACGCAATCAACAAGATTATCAATTGAATGGTTGAGAGTTGAGAGAACAAGAACTGGCAACGCCGAAGGACCCTCAAACCTCAAAGCCCACAATCATTTACAAAGTCGGCGGAAGTCTTCTCAATCAATCCACGCTCACAGAACGGCTTCGCGGCGTTTTGCGCTTACGACCCAATGCAAGTGCACTAATCGTCGCTGGTGGCGGAGCGACGGCGGATATTGTTCGTCAGTGGGATCGGCGTCATGGACTTGGTGAAGAAAACTCACACTGGTTGGCACTGAGCTCGGTCAAGTTAAACGAGTCGTTACTGCTGCGTCTGCTACCTGAAGCTCGGCTCGTCACCAGTCGGTCGGATGCCGGTAAAGTATGGGACTCTGGCAACCTGCCAATCGTTTGTGCTCACAAATTTACGCGTCAGGAAGAACCGTACAGCGATATCCAGTTGCCGCACTGCTGGGACGTAACGAGCGACTCGATTGCCGCCTGGATCACTCTTGTTTGGCCGGCCGACGAATTGGTGTTGCTAAAATCCACGTCCCTAACAATCGGTTGCAACACCGATATGTCGAAGACCTCTCGGTTCGTTGATTCCTATTTCCTCAATCTCGCGCGGCAGCTCCCTTGCGTCAGTTGGTCCAACCTGCGTCAGGCTCCGCTGACGATCAACCATTGGCTACCATGATACGTTCGACGGCACTGGCGTCACGTATGTAAATTGGTTTCAAAAACTGACGAAATAGATGTTGCAAAGTTGCGAACTGCATCGGCCGTCACTGCCCCTGTTCGTTGACCACCTTCACAAACTGCCGCACGAACCGCAATTATGTCCGGCTGAACCTCTCTCAACGACTCTAACATTGAGGCGTGCAAACTGCCGGCGACTGCCAGAATCAAACCGTGACAGTGAAGTTGATTTGCCAGAGAAATCAGTTCGTGTTGGGATATCCAATCAAACAATGAGCGACCAGTTTTCGCATATGTGTCGAACAGCACTCCGGCGCAACGATCAAAACCGTCGCGTGCGGCGACAACAGTCTTGACAACGGTTTCTGGCGTTGGAACAGCGGCAAGCGTCGAATCGACATAGGCGACCGCGACCCATGCGCTCGCCAGACCATTCTTCTCATCAAACCGCCGCTGAATACTGTGCCATGTTTCGATCCAGTCACTGGTCACCGTCTGACCTAACGGTCCCAGTTTGACAAAATCCAAATCTGAGATGACCGGTATCGTGCGCTCACCAGCCCAATCGGCCAAGTCGCCCAGTGCCGCACTAACGGCGACATCTGGACGAGTTTTTTTTGCTATTTCAACTACGCTGGTGATTGTTGCCACGTCCGCCATTCCCATTGAACCACGACTTGGTTCTTTGACATCGAGGACGTCGCATCCACCAGTCAGTGCCGCCAACGCCTCGATCGCATTGCGCACGCTTACCAGAAAAAATGGTGTGGACGAAGTCCGTAAATCTTGTTGCATCAAATCCATCATCAGCGTGGTTTAATGTAAACGAAGCTCAGGTCGATCGCAAACTTTACGGCCGCACCGTCAAATGATTGCCGACCCCATTGTATTTCGAACGAGCAGCTTTATCGATACAGGTGCCGACGTAGCGTTGCGAGCGGGTAAAACGTATCCCGCCAGCGTACGCCACCCTGGCGTAAGGTGACAAAAGCTGAACGCCAAAAGGCGTAGAGCATTCCCAGCGCAGCGATCGGAAGTGCTGGAACAATTCGCCAGTCTGCGCCGATTGAACACGCGACCGAGCCGTAAATCAAGTGCATGAGAGCAAACGATGCAACGAAGCCATAAATGCGTTCATCACAATACAAAAAGACAGAACCATACGGAACGAAAAACAGAATGAAGAAAACTAGAGTTGAGCCGATCAGCTTCCAAACAGAATAGTCGTGCGAGGCAAATCCGTTCTTTTCCAAACCGCGGATGGCGTCCCAGGCAGTTGGCTGCCAGCGAACACGGACTAGGCCTCCCGCGAATAAAATGTCCTGTCGGAAACCGGAACGCTTCACCAACTTGCCAAGTTTGACATCGTCCAAAACGTCGAGTCGAATCGATTCGTGACCGTGGAATTGTTCATAGGCCTGTTTGCGAATCAGATTAAAGGCACCGACTCCGGCATACAGCCGCGTCATTCGTGTATTGACGTACCATGGCTGCGTCCCCATGACGAAAATAACGCCGAAATAGCAAACGAATGCCGTTTCCCAATAACCACCGGAAACTAGCAGCGGCATCAAACAAAGGTGGTCCACTTTCGCATCACTCATGCACTGACACGCCAATCGAATGGCGTCCGGTTCGAATAACACGTCGCCGTCGGTGAACAGCAGAAATTCATACTGAGCCGACTGTGCTCCGATGTGCATAGCGTGAGTTTTCCCCAACCAACCGTCAGGTAGCTCGTCCAGATGGATGACTGTCATTCTAGAATCTTCTGCAGCAATGCGGTCCATCACGTCTCCGGTTTCGTCGCGTGAACGATCGTTGACAGCAATGACTTCCAGATTGGATATTTTCGACAGCAACAACGAGCGAAGACACGCCTCGATATTTTCTGCCTCATCACGAGCGGGCACAATCACGGAAACTCGCACGTCGCTTTTGGATTCGGTTAGGTGCCTGGTGCGTCGCTGCAAATCACGGCTGCGCCGCATCAAGATGACTGGCCCAGCACCGACAAGCCAAGTCAGAAAGATCAACCAGCCGCAAATTAGCGTTGTCCACCACATTGATTTGTCACAACTAGCAAGTCATTTCAGAGCCATTTTACATTCGTGGAATTGTGCCGCGATCGATGGGACCGATTCGACCACAGCGGTGACAGAGGAAATTTGCACCTTTTTTGTCCAGGTAAACCTGGATTGGCCATTGGATATTTAGTGGCTGCATGTTGCGGATGGGATGACAGGCCTTGCACAGCAAGCGTTTCGTCAGCCAAGTCGGCAACTTCATGACGGCGCCTACCTGTCGATTTCTCCCATCACGACGTCAAGCGATCCGACAATCGCCGGGACATCTGCGATCAACATACCCCGGGACAGCAGTGCAGTAACCGAAAGATTGCAAAAGCAGGAACTCTTGGCGCGTGCCCGTAGCGGCTCGGCTTTGCCATTACCAACGAAGTAGAAACCCATCGCTCCGCGTGGGCATTCGGTTTCCATATAGCACTCGTCGTTCGGAAGTTTCCGGTTCAGCTTATAGGGCAAGCGATAGGGGCCATCCGCGTTCGGGTATCGCTGGATTCCCTGACGAATTAGGGCGATCGCTTCAACGACTTCGCACATGCGAACGTAGAAGCGACACCAATTATCTCCGAGTACGACTTCTGGCGGTGCGTCTTCGAATGGTGCGACCGGAATTTTCCAATTGTAGCCTTCGTACATCCGTGTGTAGATCGGCTCGCCGTCACGTCGCAGGTCCCAGTCGACACCGCTGCCGCGCAACACTGGTCCCGTACAACCGTAATCGATCGCCATGGTGCGATGCAGTTCGCCAATAGTGGCTGTTCTCTTGATGAAAATCTGATTACGTGTTAGCAACGTGTGGTATTCCTGAATGCGCGGCTCTAGCCAGTCCAAGAAGATGGTGACCGCGTCAATCCAAGACAAAGTCGTATTGGAATTACGGCGAGTGAGTGAAGCCAAGCCAGGTGGGATCGTAGTTTTGCTGGGAAGATCGTGCGTCGCGCCCCCGACAGTTATATAACTATAAGTCAACCGAGCCCCGCAGACGTCCTCGAATAAATCGAGAATGATCTCCCGTTCGCGAAACGCCCACAAAAATGGGCTGAAAGTACCCAGATCCAGGCCGTACGTGCCCATGGCCACTAAGTGGCTGGCAATGCGACCCAATTCGGCGATTATAACGCGCAACACCATCGCCTTTTCGGGAACCTCCATGTCGATCAACTTTTCAACAGCCAGTGACATCCCCAAGTTCATGTTCATTCCAGCCAGATAATCCATGCGGTCGGTGTAGGGAATCCACTGCGGCGGCGACAGATTTTCACCGATTTTTTCGGCGCAACGGTGCAGGTAACCGATGTGCGGCGTCACTTCATGAACAATCTCGCCATCGGTGCGCAGCAATAGTCGCAACACACCATGAGTGCTAGGATGCTGAGGCCCCATATTGACCAACATTTCGTCGGTCTGCACATCAAATTCGACAAGACGGGGATCTTCGACCTCAAGGCTCATATCGTGCTCGAATTGAATTGAGGATTAAAATCCAAGATTTTCATTTCAAATATTACTTGCCACGAATTCCGTGGTATTCCAGTGGAAATTCGTAGTCTTTTCGCAATGGATGTCCGACCCAGTCTTCAGGGCAAAGGATCCTCTGCAGATTAGGATGGCCCACAAACTGAATGCCAACTAAATCAAAGGCTTCACACTCGTGCCACTCAGCGATCGACCATACGCCGCTGACCGATAGCACTTCAGGTAGTTGTCCTTCTTGATCGTTCTTCCAACGGGGAAGTTTGACTTTCAATACAGCCGAATGTCTTAACGAGTAACTGGACAAATGATACACAACCTCAACGTGCGGTTCATGCTCGAATTTAGCACCATTTTTCGAGTCGGGTTCATAATAGTCAACTCCACATAGGTTGTTCAGGTGTTCAAATCGGAGTCGCTCGTCATTCTTCATGAACGCTGCCACCTCGACGATGGCATCAGTGCCGACTTCGATCCAGGGATCCTTGGCTTCCAGGTTGACTCCGGTAATTTTCTGGTCACCGAACTCGTCAACAAGCAGCTGATAGATTTCCTCGACCGTCATTCGATCGTCCTACATGATATGAATGTTTTATCGCGAAATCCGAAGCCGATGACCTGGCGATCATGTTTTACTTCTGCGGAAAAAAACGGCTGGCCTGAGGGTTTAGAATCCCAAAAACCCAGGGCGACAGGCCTAGAAATTGGAACTCCGTGGCGACCAACTTGTCACGCAATGGCCTCCGATTCTCTTTGCTGTCTGACCGACGGCGGTTCAGTGGTCTGCACCGGCCTGTGCTGTTGAGCCACCGCTCGGACCCAATTTAAATCTCCTCGCTTCCAGACGTATGCGAACCCAACCAGCAACACACCGAAGAAAACCAAAATATCGACAAATCCCGTCAGCCCTAAATTTGTGGCCGTGGCGCTCAGGATCGCTTGGTCGGTTGCCGCAGGATCCGGCGGCAAATTCAACAACTTTTGACTGAGTTCGAGTCGGGCCGGGTCGCTCAGACGGGTGTCTGCTAATTGCATGGCTCCGCCATAAACCATGGCCCATGGAAAGAAAAAAGCTACTTCGACATCGAATATGATGAACAACAGCGCTACGGTGTAGAACCGCAGGTCGAACTGAATATAGCTCGACCCAATCGTCGGCTCACCGCATTCGTAGATCGCATCTTTCTCGGCAGTTTGCAGCTTGGGACGAACGAAATATCCTATTACCAGCGGCAACAGGGCAATGACAACTCCCACGACAATAAATAGCAGGATGTGTCCAACCAAGTCCGTCATAATAGAATGCTCGAGTGTCTTAACGTCTCACTACAGCTGAATCAAAGATCGCCGCTCGATTCTTCGTCGTCAATGGAAACGGGCGTTTCCAATAATGCCTGTCGACCGCGAAATCCAGCGTCCAAATCGTGCCAAAACGCCACCTCTTTTTCACCAAGCTTCCAACACAAATAGGCTTCGCGGCCGTCAATGATAGTTGGAAAATCGATCAGGCCCATGATCGGATCTTTTAACTCGATTTCCAACTCTTTCAGCTCGTCGACGTGCTCCTCCAATTGAATGATATCCTTGTCGAGTTTGCGTTCGGCCTGATCCAATTCTTCACTGTAGGCATCGTCATTGCTGCGAAGTTCGGCGCCAGGAATCTCGCGAATTTCTGCCAATCGTTGACGCCGCTCATGCACGTCACGGAACAACCGAACGATGTCATCGACAACCGCACGCACCAACGGTAACCGCTGGTTCGCTTCCTCGACGGTGAAGAACTTCTTCGAATGTCGCTTAGTGGAATCCATAACGGGCTGGTCATTCCGTTGAAACTTCAAACGGACTAGGTTCGCCTTTCACCCAAACGGAATCGTACAGCACCTTCGACTGAAAGACAGCCGTCGGATTCAGCGTATTTCGTCCCCAAGCAATCTGCAGAGGGAGCTTGGCATAATCAACGATGCACCCGTCGCGACTGTAGCAGCTTAGGTCATGGTTCGATCCCATGAAGATGCAGTCGACCGGACAGGGGTCGACACACAGCGCGCAAAACATACACTTCGTATAGTCGATGACGAATCCGTCCAGGCGGAATCCCTTGCCGACTGGACTCTTCTGCTTCTCGATATAAATGCAGTCGACGGGACAGGCAACCGCACACTTATCGCAGCCAATGCACGTCGTCAAATCATAGCGGTGAAACCCACGATAGCGTGGTCGCACCGGGACAGGCACTTCCGGATACTCGTAGACTTGAGTGAAGGTTTGCCGGCGATACGTCTTGCACATGGTCAGAATGGTTACCCACATCCCGTGAAGCACGGTGCTCACCGCAATCCAAATATTCCGAAACCACCCACTCATCGTCCGCTCACTAATGATCCGAGCCCTATGAATCTTTTCCAGTGCCGTTCAGTTTACCACGACCAACGGGACTCCATGACCAGGTCATTCCACGTTAAATTCCAGGCCACCGCCGCTTAGACTATAAAATCGCTACCGTCACGACAAGGCAACGCCACCGAAGCCTCGTAGTTACACGTTTCCGTGGCCATAGTGACTAAATCGAATTCGTGAACTTGACCAAACTGCGACACATATCGTTGGCCTTGCCCGAATCGATCGTTTCTGCCGCAACCTGCACGCCGGCATTTGGATCAACACAGTATTCGGCGGCCATAAGTGCGGCAGCGGTATTCGCCAAAATGATATCGCGTGCAGGACCTTGCTCACCAGCGAAAACGTTGCGGATCAAATGCGCGCTTTCCATGGGCGAATTCACCTTTAACTGTCCGACGTTGCACGAAGGCAAGTCGAACGTTTCGCACGTCCAGAAAAATTCTGTCACTTCGCCGCCCGCCACTTCGAACACGGTCGTCTCGCCCCAGAGACTGACTTCATCCAGCTCGCCGGCTCCGCAAACCACCATCGCATGCCTTCGACCCAAGCGTGCTAGCGCATAGGCCAGCTTCTTGGCCATGTCGGGTCGGTTTGCTCCCAACAATTGAAATGCGGCAGCAGCCGGATTCGTCAAAGGTCCCAGCAGATTAAAGACCGTGTGGAAACGCAATTGTTTTCTGACTGGGGCAGCGTGCTTCATTGCACCGTGCAGCAGTGGTGCGAAACAAAAACCGATCCCCACCTCATCCAGACATCTTCCAACCTGGTCCGGAGTCAGTTGCAAATTGACGCCCAGTGCTTCCAGCACGTCGGCCGAGCCGCTCGAACTAGACACGCTGCGATTCCCATGCTTGGCCACCGGGACTCCGACGGCGGCCGCCAGCAACGCGGCTGCCGTGCTGATATTAAACGTGTGAAGCTGATCACCTCCAGTTCCACATGTATCAAGCAATCCAGTTCGCTCGGTTGTGATCGGCGTCGCGTGTTCCTGCATGGCCTGAGCCGCACCAACAATCTCGCCCACCGATTCACCTTTCACGCGCAACGCGGTCAGTAGGACGGCAATCTCAACCACGCTGCAGCGACCACCCATTAGCTCAGCCATGGCCCGTCGCGTTTCATGGGCTGGGACGTCTTCGTGGTTTAACACGCGATTGAGTGCAGCTTCGATCTGTTCATTCATCGTGGTTTCGCTGGATTCGGAATAAAACTTGTTTTTCGCGTCAAACGACTCCCATGGCGCCGCAAGCGTAACGACCAGAATTGTTGCCCCAAACAGCAGATCCACCCTAGAAGGTACAGTCGTGCAGCCTTGTATTCGAAAGAGGACCCGCTCTTGACAATCATAGCTCGCAGACGATCTCTGACATTATTTTCGGCGTTTTAGTCGCACAATCAGCGATATCAATCGGATTGGATTTTTTGAAAAGTCTAACCAATACGAGTCGCTGAATCAGACTTGACCGTTAGCAACTCGTGTCCTAGTGTTTTTGTACCCTCTTTGAAACATGTCTTCCGACGCAAACGATGTGTCGGCACGTGGCTGTCGTATCAGTTCAACGTGTACCCCTACTGGTCGCTCAAATCGCCTGGTGCAAGAGTTCGGCGGCTCTGCGAAATGGGATGCGTGTCGGTTCAATCGTTTCCTGGTCAGCCACGCATCAAGCCTCCGTATTGGGGGTCGTTGATTGTGTTTGATCTTATAATGGCAAGTGTCCAGTAATCCAAACCTGTGGACAAAAGAGAGCGTCGATGAAAAAGACCCAAGGTTCCCTATTGGTCGTTGATGATGACAAACATACTCTCGAGGCCATGGCCGATTTTTTGAGGAGTCTGGGACATAGGACCAAGACTGCTTCAACCTGCCAGGAAGCGCTGCGTCGCATGGCTGAGTTCCCGTTTGAAATCGTGATTTGCGATGTCAATTTAACGGACAAGGATGGCTTTCATCTGCTGAAATGGGCCATCGAAAATTCGCCTGACACGGCCATTATCCTGCTGACCGGTTACGGCACAATCGAAAGCGCAGTCGAAGCTATTCGTCTGGGCGCATTCGACTACTTGACCAAGCCGGTCATCGACGACGAATTAAATTTTACGATTCAGCGTGCTCTGGGACAGCGCCAGATTGTCGAAGAAAACAAGAACTTAAAAACCCAATTAGATGAAACATTCGGTTTGTCCAACATCATCGGCTGTGATTGCAAAATGCTGAAGATGTACGACTTAATCGAGAGTGTCGCGGACATGCGTACGACAGTACTGATCCTGGGTGAAAGCGGCACAGGCAAGACGATGACCGCCCGCTCCATTCACCAGCTCAGTTCCCGCCGCGACAAACCATTCGTTGAGGTCGCTTGTGGAGCTTTGCCAGATGCGTTGCTGGAAAGTGAACTGTTCGGGCACGTTGCCGGAGCGTTCACGGGAGCGAGCCGAGACAAAAACGGAAAGTTCCTGCAAGCGGATGGAGGAACTATATTCCTTGACGAAATTTCAACCGCGTCCCCCAGCCTACAGGTGAAGTTGCTGCGAGTCCTGCAGGATCGTAAGTTTGAAGCCGTCGGTGGAACAAGAACGCACAAAGTGGATGTGCGGCTCATCCTAGCAACCAATCAGAATCCGGAGGAATTGGTCAAGAAGGGCGAGTTTCGGCAGGATCTGTATTATCGCATCAATGTCATTACGTTGACGCAGCCTCCGCTCCGCGAGCGAATTGGCGATATTCCATTGTTGGTCGAACACTTCTTACAGGAGTTCAGCCAGGTGACCGGCAAGCATTTCACAACGCTGGATGACAAAGCCATGCAATTACTACAACGATACCGTTGGCCAGGCAACGTGCGCGAGCTAATCAACGTCATCGAACGCGCGGTGGTATTGAGCAAAAACGACGTGATTACGTCGAGCGACCTTCCCGACAACCTGAGACGCGACGAAACGGCCGTTCATGCCTTCCAAGCCAAGTTCGAGACCGGAACTCTGAAATCGGCTATGGTGGCTCCCGAACGACACCTTATCCTCGATGCTTTGGAATCAAACGGGTGGAACCGGCAGAACACCTCCAAGATGCTGGGCATCAATCGAACGACGCTGTACAAAAAGATGAAGAAGTACGGCATCGAACTCGAGCAGCAGTTGACGCATTAGGCAACCTGAGTTCTCGGCATGGGCTACCTGTCGCCAGTGTGGCATCGAGTTTGACGATGGTGACAATCTTCGCGCATAATGCTAGCCCGATAAGCAGTGACTTGGTTTTCGGAACATTAAATCTGTCGCTCCACAGGCGTGCCAAAAATGAAAACTCTCATTGCGGCCGTACTGGGCGTCTTCACTGCATGCTCCGGTTGTGGTCGAAGTAAACCGCCCGACGCGCGTTCGTTTGTTGAGTCCGATCCGACAGGGCACTGTACGCGCGAAGGTGAGTCCCCGACGTCGGACAGACCGAACGCCGTTACCGAGCGTCAATACGGTGAGTACACGCTGGCCGAATGGCGAGACATTTTGAAGGACCTGGATCCACAGGAACTTGGAACCGATTCCGCTGTTCCCGGTTTGATCGACATTGTACGAGATACGAAAGTTCCTGAATTCACACGTCGTCAAGCTGCATACACTCTAGGTTGCATCGGTGCTGCTGCGCGAGATGCCGTGCCGATCTTGATTGAGGTTTTGGATCAGGCGAATGAAGAATTGGAGCCATCTCGAATCTGGGCTATCAAGGCACTAGCTCTGTTTGGTCCCGAAGCACAACCGGCTGCTCGCAAACTGATTCAAATCCTGCAAGATGAATGTGCGTGCGTCACCGAACGAATCGCAGTGCTGGAACCATTGACCGCCATTGGAACCGCTCATCCCAACATTATCCCCTCGGTGGCAGAGTTATTGAATGTTCAAACAGACGACCGATCCAATTTGTCGGCTGCTGAACGCACCCGGTTGTGCCGAGTTGCGGCCGAATCACTGGGGCTGATTGGACCGCATGCCGCGTCGACCATTCCCGTTCTAATTCGATCAGCGCAGGCCGCTGATGAAGGTCTGCGACAAAAATCGGTGACGGCCTTGGGCGCAATGAAATCCCGCGGCAACATCGCCATCCCGTCGCTTGCGGACATCATCCTCGTTGATTCTTCAGCTGTCGTGCGTGATGCGGCTGCCGAAGCATTAGCCAATGTTGGAATCAGTTCGATTCCGGCATTTGAGCAGTTGCTTCAAGACGCGGACGCGGAAGTCCGCTGGCGTGCGGCTGCTGGATTGGGAAAGATTGGACGAGCCGCGAAAACATCTTCGGTTGCTCTTCAAAAGGCGCTGCAAGACGAGAGCTCCTTGGTTCGCATCAACGTCGCCGAAGCAATATGGAAAATTTCCTCAGATGCCGAAATGGTTGTCCCGGTTCTGGTACAGGAACTGACCAACGAAGACCGACAAATTCGCATACAGTCGATTCGTCTGCTGGCAAGCATAGAACCGTCAGCGAAAATCGCGCTCACTTATCTGGAGAAATTGCTCAAAGATGACCGCGAATATGTTCGCAAAACGGCTGCCCAAGCACTGAAAAAAATCACCGCTATGTAGCGTCGTGTAACGCCAAATGATTGCTGCCAAACTAAACTGGATCCGAAATCGGCCCCGACCGCGCAAAAGTCATCGCAGAGAGCATTGACATCGTCACCAGCAAGGTAACCGTTCACAGGCTAGATAGGACGGCTGCCTGGACGGACTACGATCATGATGGAGACCTCGATTTATATGTGGCGAATGAGGCCTCGCCTGGTATGTCCTCTCCCTATCAACTGCTTCAAAATAACGGCGACGAAACGTTCATGAATGTTGCCGCAGAAACCGGAGTTCAAATCAGGTCGTTCATGGGGGGCCGCTCAGGACGACAACTGATTTATCGTTTGTTATCGTGGAACCCTTGACAGCACGTGTTCCTGCGACTTGTGGAACGCCATCCATAGATGGCAATTGTTTTGACGCAATATCTCACGAAGCCGGAACCCGAATGCTCCGGTCCGCCGCGATCCTCAACCTCAGAAAGCCACAACTGAAACCAATTAAGCAGACCGCCGTCGGACTGGCACGCCCAACCTCCCCCTCACGACCCGGCCCGCGTCCAACCCAAAAAACCGCTCGCCACATGCTTGATCAGAGACTAAGGAGTTCGGTGGTGCGACCGGCCTATTGAACCGAGAGGTGTGCGATGCGGATTATACCACTAGAAATCATCCGGAACTTGCAGGTTCGTTTCAGACAATCATCCAATCGGCGCAAACGTTTCGTCTTTGCGATCGCTGCTTTCGTCGTCTCGCTCTTGCTATCCCTACTAGTTGCCGAGTTCGAGCTGCGGCTCTTAGGATACGAGAGGCTAACGGTCCGGACTTGGCAGGGCAAGGTCGAGCCCGGTGGAAAGTATTGGGCAACCGATCCGGTTCTCGGGTACAGGAATATTCCCGGTGAATTTACGATCTGGTTTCCAGACGACCACAGGTGGAGGATGACGCACCTCCCGAATGGTAATCGCGTAACGCGAAGGAGCGAGGCCTATCACGAACCAGTCAACAATGAAAACCAGAAGGAAAGCATTTGGATTTTTGGATGCTCGTACATCCACGGATGGTGCGTAAACGACGAGGAGACACTTCCCTGGTTACTGCAAGAGAGATTGCCTGATTACAATATTGAGAATCTCGCGGTCTGTGGAGATGGCACACTGCAATTCCTGTTACGGCTTCGAGAGGCGCTGAAATCGACGACGAAGATTCCAAAAGTTGTGGTGCTGGCTCATGCCAGTTTTCATGATGAAAGAAACACGCTTGAGTGGCAGTACCGTAAAGCAGCCTATGAGTACGCTGCCATCGGAGAAAGGAACAAGCCGTTCGCACGATTGGGTCGT
>CAUZSN010000025.1:0-28547 GCA_963582345.1 Planctomycetota bacterium | reverse complement strand
CTGCCTGTACTGCTTCTGCCGGCCGATTACTACTGTACACGTCATCAAGGCCCGGTCTTGCAGCAGCTCGAACACCCGACGAGCGCCGATGTATCGGTAAACGATGCCTTTCGACCTCTATCGCGGTTTTTCGACCGCATCACTCGCCCAGAACAACTGCTTACAGCATTGCCGGAAGCAATGCGTGTGCTGACCGACCCGGCCGAAACCGGTGCGGTGACGATCAGCCTACCGCAGGACGTCCAATCACACGCCTATGACTATCCTTCTCACTTCTTTGAAAAACGGGCCTGGCAGATAGAACGAAGGTTGCCCGATCCGCAGCGAATTAGTGAAGCAGTCTCGCTTCTGAAGCGGGCCAGACGCCCCATGATCATTGCTGGCGGCGGTGTACTTTATTCTGAAGCCTGCGAGGAGTTGCAAAAATTCTCTGAGTCATTCGGAATTCCCGTGGGTGAAACCTTTGCCGGCAAAGGTGCGATCCAAACAGTGTCACCGATTCAACTCGGTGGTTGCGGCGTATGCGGCACCTCGGCAAGCCTTTCATTCATGCGGCAAGCCGACTTGATTCTCGCCGTGGGAACGCGATTGACCGACTTTATTACGGGGTCGCAGTCGGTGTTCGAACATCCAGATGTAAAATTCGTCAACATCAATGTATGTGGGCACGACGCAATGAAACAGGGAGCGCTACCCGTCTTGGCCGACGCTCGCGAGGCAATCAAGGCCATGCATCGAAAGGCGAAAACTGTTGGCGTGAAACGTCGCACGACGTTGGCTCGCCAGGCCGAGACCGCGATGGCCGCGTATCGCCGTAAGATTCAAAACACTGAATTTCACACGCTGAAAGGTCAACCGCTCGGGCAAGCGCACCTGCTGGGCATTCTCAACGAGCAGGCCCAGCCGGGCGATACGGTCGTCGGTGCTTCCGGCACGTTGCCGGATTTGCTGAACAAGATGTGGGACACGAACAACGGTTCTCGCTGCCTCTTGGAGTTTGGGTTTTCGTGTATGGGCTACGAGATCCCGGCCGGTATCGGTACACGAATGAATCAACGCAAGGGTGAGGTATATGTGCTGATTGGCGACGGTAGCTACTTGATGAACCCCACAGAAATCGTCACCGCGGTGCAGAATAAACTCAAGATTACCGTCGTCGTCTCCGATAACCACGGCTTTCAGTGCATCCGTCACCTCCAGAAAGCCAAGACCGGACGCAGTTTCGGCAACGAGTTGCGGCATCGCGATCGAAAGTCCAAGCGGCTCAGCGGTGACTTTGTCAAACTCGATTTGGCCAAAACCGGTGAAGGATTCGGTGCTCGTGCTTGGTATTGTAGGACGAAGCAGGAAGTCAGTGCCGCGCTAGCCGACGCTCGCAAGGAAAAGAATTGCTGCGTCATCGTTGTCGAAAATGACCTCTACCGCGGCTCGCAACCGGCGGGCTCATGGTGGGATGTCGCCCCGGCAGAAGTGAGCCAGTCACCGACGATCCGACAAATACGCTCCGAATACGAGAAAAACCGTGATCGCCGGCAGCGATTGCACTACTAAACAAATCTAAATTGAAATGATTCAGCGTGAAGACGGAAGTGGGGACTGACTCGTCACCACGGCTGCCATTGTTTTCTGAGTTAAATGCAATGGCAATGTGCCCATCCTCCTTGCCGTGACCGGCTAGAGCTAACCCGGAACGGATAGCGAATACTGTTATGACACAGGTATTGTCATCCCTGATTGGAGTCTGTCGATGAGCATCAATATCGGAAGTGCACCGGATAATTTTGGCATTTGGTTCCCGGATGACGAAAAGCAAATGCCATGGCATCAGTTCATGGATCAGATCGCCGAGGCGGGATATGAATGGACCGAACTTGGTCCATACGGCTACCTGCCAACTGACATCGATCAGCTCAAGCGTGAATTGGCTGATCGCGGACTTAAGCTCTGTGGAACGGCACTCGTAGGAGATCTTTCCGATCCCGAAGCCTGGGAAGAGATCGAACGTCAATTGGTCGGCTCTGGTGAGATTCTTCAGTCGCTCGGCGCGAAGTTCCTAGTCCTCATCGATGGCTTGTACACAGACCTTCACACCGGTGAGTTGCTGGGACCGGCCAGCCTTGATGATGACGCGTGGAAACGATTGGTCGACGCCACGCACAAGACAGCCGGAATCGCGAAAGAAAGATTTGACTTAACCACCGTCTTTCATCCGCACGCGGAGACGCATATCGAATACGAGGACCAAATCGAGCGTCTGCTCGAGGACACTGATCCGATGCTAGTTCGGCTCTGTCTCGACACCGGACACCATGCGTACTGTGGCGGCAATCCAATTGCGTTCATGCGGAAACACCACGACCGAGTCGATTACTTACACATCAAGAATGTCGATGGACAAATCCTTAAGCGCGTGATGGATGAGAAGATCCCCATCGCCAAGGCCACCGCCATGAACACGTTCTGCGAGTTGGAAAACGGTACTGTCGACTTCCGTGCTTTTGGGCAGTTGCTCAACAAGATCAACTTTTCGGGCTATGCGATTGTGGAACAGGATATGTATCCAGCTCCGCCGGATAAGCCGCTGCCAGCCGCCAAACGTAACCGGGAATTTTTACGAGAGATCGGCCTCGGTTAGCACGTTCGGTCTCAAAACGGCCAACGAAAGTCGCTGATGAGCTACAATCGGGCAAGCAAACAAAGCTGGTTGCAGGGAAAAGAACTGTTGGCTGACCAATTCGTACCCGCCTTAAACAAAGCCGTCACCGGTATGACATCTGAAGTAACCTAGGAAGAACATGGCCACCGCAAGAGAAAATTCGTTATCCACCTTGGCCTCAGAAGAGCTGCCGATTTATTCACTGCCACGCAGCGCAATTGGCTGGCTGACGCTCTTCGGCCCCGGGGCGATCGTTGCATCAATGACGATCGGGACCGGCGAGTTAATTTTTTCAACTCGAGGCGGTGCTTTGTTTGGATACAACATTCTATTTGTGTTCGTCATGATCTCACTACTCAAATGGGGTCTCGTGCTGGCTTCATCGCGTCACATCGTGCTGACTGGCGTGCATCCGTACCAGCGAATGTTCGACCTGCCGGGGCCACGCGGTTGGTTTCCGCTGATGTGTTTCCTGATCTTGGCTATTTGCATGCCCATTTGGGTCAGTTTCCTCAGCGCCGTCACGGGCAATCTGATGGCGTGGGTTACTGGAACGAGCGGAAATCTAGAAGGTGGCATTGATTATCTGTGGGGCGCGGTCATCCTGGCAGCCGCGTTGGTTCTCACCGGTACCGGTGGTTATTCTCAATTGGAACGGATTCAGAAAGCGATTGTCGCCGCGCTGATTTTTTGTGCCGGGGTGACTTTGATTATCTATCAACCGGATTGGATGGCATTGCTGAAAGGCGCTTTCATACCACACCTTTTTGCGTACCCCACCTGGTTGAACGAGGCTTATCCGAGAATTGCTGATCAGTCAGTCTGGGTCGAAACCACCCGGTACGTGGGTGTCATCGGTGGCGGCGCCTTCGACTATCTGGTTTATACTTCTTTTCTACGCGAGAAAGCATGGGGCGCCTCGGCCGCCGGTCCAATCTCCAACGAGCAACTTGCCGTCATCGCCTCTGATCCGGCGCATCCCGTGCGGAAATGGCTGCGAGCACCGTTCATCGACTGTTCGATTAGCTTCGTTTTGATTGTCGCTTTCAGTGCCGTATTTGTCGCTTGCGGATCAATGTTTCTAGGACCAGCACACAAAGTTCCAGACGAAAAAAACTTTCTCGATCTGCAAGCGCAATTCATGACGCGAATTCATCCCTGGTTGCTGCCACTTTATGTAACGGGAGCCTTCCTGACGATGTTTGGAACCGTTTACGCCTCACTGGAAGTCGCCTACACGATTACTAGCGAAATGGCGCGCGCCGCCAGCCGCGAATTCGTCGAGAGGCATGAACAACGAATCAGGAAAATCACGATCGGCTGGTGCGGGATCGGTGGGTTTGTGATCCTGTTTTGGTTGTTCGTCTATCTGCTTGCTGGCGGAGAGAACAAACCACGACTACTGTTGGCAATTTTGACTCCTGCAAATCTTTTTACCGGAGTTCTAATGTGTGGAGTGTTCTGCTTCTTAAACTTATGGATGGACAAGAAGTATCTTCCACGGCCTCTGCGAATGCCGGTTTGGCTTATGCTGCTGAACCTCGTCTCCTTTTTTGTTTTCCTTGTCCTAGGCGTAAAAGGCTACTGGGAGCACGAAAGCCGCGAGTACGCACTGTGGAGTCTGCCGGTAATGTTGGGTATCGGAGTCGTTGGTGCCGCACTGGCAAATTTCATATTGACACGTCCAAAAACGACTGGCAGACGTTAGCTACGAAACAGTTGTCACAGTGATTGGACCGCGAGGCATTCTGTACCAAAGGAAACTCCAAAGATGGTGGTGAAAGAGAAACTAGCACTTTTCGGTGGTCGACCTGCCATGCCGGACGGTATAGAGCGGACGCGCTGGCCGCGATTTAGTGACCAGGAATTCGAGGAACTATGTCGTGTATTACGAGAGGAACAGTTAGGAGGCTCCGATGCACCGCAAATTGAGAGTCTGGAACGGGAGTGGTCGCAGCGGACCGGTGTCGAACATTGCTGCGCAGTCGGTGCCGGCACAGATGCTCTGCATATGGGACTATGGGCGGCAGGTGTTGGCCAGGGCGACGAGGTCCTTGTGCCCGCGTACACCTTTGTTTCAAGCGCCCTTGTTGTCTTACTGCAAGGGGCTGTGCCGGTATTTGTTGATGTGCAGCCAGAATCCTACAACATCGATCCAGCTCAGATTGAAAAACATATCACTCCCCGCACGAAAGCAATCATCCCTGTCCACCTCCACGGGCTTCCTGCGGATATGGACGAGATCAACGCAATCTCGCACCGACACAATATCGCGGTAATTGAGGATGCTTGCCATGCGCCCGGCGCAGTTTATCGCGACAGACCCGTCGGCAGTCTTGGCGATGCAGCCGCGTTCAGCATCAACATGATGAAGAATTTATCTGCTGGTGAAGCAGGAATTTTCAGCACCCGCCATCGTCATTTCTTGGAACGCACGGACGGACTCTCGCTGCGTGTCATGTTTCGTCAGCCGCGTGAAGAACGCAAGTACCCCTTGGCAACGTTGGGCCACAACTACCGGTGCAGCGTCATCTCCGCGACATTGGCCAGGGGCCAGTTGGCAAAGCTTGACGAATTGAACGGTACGAGAAGATCTTTATGCGAACGGCTCACCACACAGCTTGACGAAATCCCAGGTGTGATCACGCCACGAGTGCCCTCCGACCGAAACCACGTGTACCACCTGTATCGCGTACGGTTCGATCCGAAGGAAGCCAGCCTCGATGTCACACCCTCGGAATTCCGATCCAAAGTAGTCGCTGCGCTCGGTGCCGAAGGTGTTCTCTGCCGTCCATGGATGAACTGGTCCATTCCATCACTGCCTATTTTCGCGCGGCCCGAAGAATTCGAATCCAGGCATCCTTGGCGCCGCCCGTGGCCAGTTGATCATGTCTACAATCCGCAAGACTTTCCTGAGTCGATCAAGATTGTGAATGAGACTTCTCTGATCATGGAAGCGCCAACCGCGGTGAGTATACAGATTATTGACTACATGGCCGCTGGATTTCGTAAAGTGTTTTCGCAGCTGGACAAAGTGATGAACGTGGTGTTGCCGCCCGAATTGATCGATGGAGGCGCAGCGCACCTCGACGAGATACGCAGGCTACTGGTATCTATACCACAATCGCAAGACCAATAGGTATTGCAATACACCATGGCCGAAACTCTGCGAGTTGGGATCATTGGCACCGGTCGGGCCGGCCAGTGCCACGCCGCAGCGTTTTCACGTCTCCCGGGCGTCGCAGTAACAGCACTCTGGAATCGGACTCGCTCTCGAGCGGAAAAACTCGCAACGACGCTCAACCAGCCGTGTGTTCAAGTCTACGAGGACTGGCACAACCTGATAGAGCAAAGCCAAGTCGACATCGTTAGCATCGCAACACATCCGACCGTACGGCAAGAGCCCTTTGCCAAAGCCCTGGCACAGCAGCGACATGTACTTGTCGAAAAGCCATTGTCACTAAGCTTACCCGAGGCACAAGCCATGGCATCTCTAGCCCGGCAGGCCAAAACCGTGACCGCAATCAGCTTCAACTGGCGCTATTCGCCAGGCTGCCTGACTACTAAGCGGGCTATACAGGATGGCCAAATTGGACGGCTACTGAACCTCCGCACCGAGTGGCGAATCAAATATGACCCACGGTCGAGTACGACAGGTCCTTGGTCCGAGATGGGTGGATCGCTTCGAGAAGCGGGCAGTCACGAATTCGATCGAGTGCGTTTTCTCACCGGTTGGCAGTTTGAGCGCATTGTTTGCTCTTTGAAGTTGTGTCCTGAAAGACAAGCCCGTTCACTATCCGCCAATTCGATCCCCTCTGATATTGCCGCTTCGGTGATGGCAGATATGTCTGATCAGAATTTGGCAGTGGTTGGCTTGGCCATAACTCCAGGAGAACCCGAGCGTCGAATAACGATCTGCGGTGAAGAAGGCACACTAATCTTTGGAAACGAATGGGTGACTCTCCAACCGGGTGAAGACAGAAGCAAAATTGTGATGCTCGGAAACGAAGTGCACGTTTTTAGGCAGCGTGGCGACGATGCCGATTCGGTAATGTTAGAACCTGCAGAGTCGGATCGGCAGCCGCCCACGATCCTGTCAGGACAGCATACCTGGAATCGACTGATTGCTGACTTTGTAACGGCCGTCCGGCACGGTGACCTGCTGCATCAACGCGTCCCCCAACTGGCGCATATCTCTGATGGTCTTGCTGCGCAGGCGGTCATCAATGCTTGCGAATTATCTCACGCTGAGCGTCGTTGGGTGGACGTGTAGCGAACTCATTTTTTTTCGGTACTTGCGTGATTATGGATCACAAAGTGCATGCGATGCTCTTGCTCATGTTCCTTCTGATGCCGAGTCAGCGCACACCGCACAACGAATTGCACCAGCAACACTAAGCCGTTACCATAAGCCACCATGATAAAAAATCAAACACTCACGAGTATTACAGATGAGCAAAGGGAGCAATGGGAACGTGATGGCTATTTGGTCCTTCCCAATGCACTGGCGAAGGACGAGTTACAAGCACTCCGCGATGAAGTCGATCGGCTGGACCAGGTATCTCAGCAACTGGGACGTGACCCAAACGCACCGTTGGACGTCAACAATATCATTGACGCGCCGGCCGAAGGCCTGTTCAATGTGCGGCCAGACAGCCAAAAAATCCTCGACTCCAATCCCAATGAAGTGTTCCTAAATCTGATCGATCATCCAGCGCACTTGGGAATGGTCTGCGAGTTGATGGGCGCAGCCATACACTTGGCCTGGTCTCATTTAATGATTCGGCCTCCCAGTCCGACGCCGGCCAACCGCTGGCATCAGGATGGACCCAAGCCCTATTTGTTTCCGAACGTAGACGGCATCATGCCCTGTCAATGGATCCGTGTCGGCTGGTATCTAACGGATATAGATCAGTCCGACATGGGCAACCTGTGCATCATCCCCGGCAGTCACCGCACCGGGTTTCCTAAATTAAAAAAGGACTTGAACCACGCCCTGAAGATCACGTCGTTTGATCAGTTCAGGGAAGTGGAAAAGCTAGACGACGATGTGCCCGGCGCAATGCAGCTCAAGGTCAAGGCTGGCGATGCGATTTTGCTGCACAACGCCCTATATCACTGTGTTGTACGTAACACCTCGAACGTTTTTCGCAAGAATATTTATTATGTGTACACACCAATTTGGCAACGGCTGGGTGATCGCGACGCCGGCTCACCACAACTCATCGCGAGGTGCGATCCGGTGCGCCGACAATTGCTGGGTGCGTTAAGTGGTCCAAACACCAATGGCGGTATCCATCCGTTCGACGAAGGCGTGCCTCTGGTGCACTTGTTTGAGGGCAAGGGATTCGCGGAAACCTGGCACCAACTCGACGAAGACTACGTCCGCCAGACACAGGCGTAGCACCAAACGCGAAAAGGTTCGCGGCTTTATGGTTTGACCGCAGTTTAGTCGATGTCACTGCGTTGAACGTGCTTACTAGTTAGTCGGCTGCAGACGAGAATTCTCCAGTTAACATTCATACGACGAATCCGGAAGATACGATATCCACTCATGAAAGTCGCATTAGTTTACCGAGAAACGCCTATCCCCGAATTTGTCCTGCCACAGTTTGCCGAGCACGGCATCGAATTGGTCGACAAGATTTGTGAAACGGGCGACCATGTGCTGCAGTTGGCTGCCGACGCCGACATCGTTTGGGTCAAGGGTGGCGTAAGTGTGCTCAACAAGGAAGTGCTTCGACAACTGCCAAAGTGCCAGGCGATCCTGCGCACGGGGGCCGGCACCGACAATGTGCCGGTGGCTGAGGCGACCAAGCTCGGAATCGTAGTTGGCAATACGCCCGAGGCGGTCATGAGGCCGGTCGCCGAGCACACAATCGGATTGCTCCTAGCTGTAGCACGCACGATTTCAATCCAGGATCGCCTTGTCCACCAGGGACATTGGGATCAGTACGGATGCGCCGCCTTGAACGTTTGCCCGCTACTAGAGGATGCGACACTGGGTCTGATCGGCTTCGGACGCATCGCCCAACAAGTCGCAAGAAAATTAAGCGGATTCGAGATGGAAATCCTCGCAGCGGATCCGGTCGTCGATGCCGCAACTATGCAAGCGCTCGGCGTCGAGTCGGAAAATATGGACGACTTACTTAAGCGCAGTGATTACGTCTCCGTACACACTCCACTGATGGCAGAGACACATCACTTGATCAGTGAGCGTGAATTACGCCTCATGAAGCCGTGCGCCGTACTCATCAATACCTCGCGCGGCCCCGTGGTCGACGAGGCGGCATTAATCCGTGCCTTGCAGGATGGCTGGATTGCCGGGGCCGGCGTGGATGTGCTCGAGATGGAACCGCCCACCCCGGACAACCCACTGCGGATGATGGACAACGTCGTAATTACTCCACACATGTCCAGTTTCCATCCCAACTGCTGGAACGAGTTCTGGCTCCACTCCGTGCGCACAATCATCGAAATGGCCAAGGGTAATGCGCCGCTATGGCAAGTCAACCCGCAAGTTAGGCCGCGCTGGCTTGCCCCAACGTAATTTTGACTCCTGGCCGTCTAAAGCTGACATTCGTTGTTGCAAAGAGTAGAATTCAACTGGCAATGCGTGCGTCAATTTGTGATAGTCTCAACGATGCACTCCAAGCTATGAAACGAATTTCCGAGTACAATGCTCGTGCTGAGCCAAGACAAGAATGAAGCAGTTCATTGTTGATCAACGATCGTCACCCCCTGCCAATCTGCGATGCCGCCAGTGATTCCAGAAACGCATATTGCAGGTAAATGTAATCGCCCGGGTTGGATGCACAGAATACCGTCTACATCATCCGCAATCTACGGTACCTGATTGGTTATCGAAACTTATAATTCGAGCGGCTTTATGTTTCATGCAAAGGTCTTATGGGCTGTCCAAATTCTGGTCTGTTGCTTCGCGCAATCGATGAAGGACAACATCGACAATCGAAGAATGTAACCCCAAAGGTGGACAAAGGATGAATGAGGCGTCGGCGAATTCGTCCGAGAGTTCTTGGCAGTGCTGCTGCAAGTCTTGAGTTACATGTATGCCGGCGGAAAGGAAGTACGGTAGCAAGAGCACCCGGCAGGCTCCCTGAATGATGCAGTTGCGGGCGCCTTGCCGGATCGTAGGCGCGACCAATTCCAGATAGGAAATTTCGACGATGTCGTACGCGTTTCGAGCGCGTATCATCCGAGCCACTTCCGCCAAGTCCTCGTTCGCGGCTTGTTGTCGGCTACCGTGTGCAATCAGCAACACGGCGGTGATCGCGGATTTCTGTTGCATGTCGGACGTCGATCTCAAACACACGATTGACCGTGGGAATTGTTGCAGCGTACACTCGATAAGACTAGAGGTTTTTTTTGTCCACATCATGCGCCATAGAAATACACTGTGCAACCACACGGGTTTCTAGCTCATGAATACCGTGATTCCATTGTGACACGTCAGTCAGTGTGACCGATCGATTGTCTGTTCGTTGAGAAAAACGGAGAGCCAACACGTCGATGAAATTTGAGCACATAGGGTCCTATCTGATCGAAAAGAAGATTGGCGCCGGGGGCATGGGCACTGTTTACTACGGTCGTCACACCGAAACTGGACAGCCGGCCGCTGTAAAGATTCTGCTAGCATCGCTGGCTCGCGAAGAAGGATTTGTCGTGCGGTTCGCCCGAGAGATCAAGTCGTTGAAACAACTCAAGAATCCACACGTCGTCGAGTTTTACGAAAGCGGGGTTGAAGACGACAACTATTATTACGCAATGGAATATGTGGACGGCGAAACGCTGACACAACTTCTGCGTCGTGAAAAACGTTTGCCGTGGCGCAAGGTGATTACATTCTCGTCCCAAATCTGTTTGGCACTGAAGGCCGCACATGATGCAGGTATTATTCATCGCGATCTGAAACCTTCTAACTTGCTGATCGCACAGAACGGCAACGTCAAGTTGGCCGACTTTGGCATCGCACAGTTATTTACGGCCAACAAGCTGACAGCCACCGGAGGAATCATCGGTACCGCAGAATACATGTCGCCTGAACAGGCACAGGGAAAACGGGTGACCAAGCACAGCGATTTATACTCGCTAGGAACGGTCATTTACGCGATGTTGACCGGCCAGCCACCATTTAACGGAAAGACGGCTTTGGACATCCTGCAGAAACATCGATTCGGTCAATTTGATCGGCCCGGTGTGTTCGTGCCGGAAATCCCACGCTGGCTAGACGAAATTGTCTGTCAGCTCCTGGAAAAGGAGCCCGAAAACCGTTTTCACGACGCCTATGTACTTTCGAGACGGTTGAAAGAGGTAGTGAAGAAGGTCGATTTGTCGCTACAGGAAGAGACGATAGCCGCGCCCAGTGATAACAACTCGATGCCGACAGCCGTTATATCCAATGAGACTGCCGCCCCAGGCGCCGGCACGTGGATACGTGATTCGATGCGGGTGGAAACCGATCGAACTCGCCGAGAAACCGCGATCCGTACACTGTTCAACAGTACATGGGTCCTTTCGTTTTGTTTGTTGCTGTTGATCGGCGGCGGCATTGGGTGGTTTTGGACGAGTGAGACGATGACGGACCAAAATCACCGGGAGAGTATCGAACGGAAAAGCGAAGCCGAGCGATTCCTTGAACTCGCTCGGCACATGCAGCGGCTGGGGGATTCACCGCGAGCCGAGAAAATTCTGACGTCACTCAGTTTCTTGTTAGAGGACGGTTCTCAACATGACAAACTGTATGCTCTGACGCAAAAGCGGCTGGCTCGTTTGCAGTCCCAACGGCTAAAGCATCCCAACAGATACGCAATGTTGAATTCGGCAATGGATCGAGCAGACGAACTGCTACGGGCCAACAAACACGAAGAAGCTCGGAGAGTCTGGATGAGTGTCATCGATCTGTACAAGTCTGATTCCGGCGCTAGTAACATTGTTCGACGAGCACGAAAGTTCTTGAATGAGAAAACTGCGGTAGATCCATGAGTAGCACATTGAATCTGAAAGAGTATATCCGCGGAATTCCCGACTTTCCCAAGCCGGGAATTATGTTTCGTGATATCACGCCGCTGTTAGCCTGTTCCGAAGCATTTCGCGAGGTCATCGCACGGTTCGCCTATCATTTCCGCGAAGCAGACGTGAATTCCATCGTGTCGGCCGAGGCTCGCGGGTTCATCTTCGCGGCACCGCTGGCATTGGAACTGAACGCCCGCTTCATCCCAATTCGCAAACCTGGCAAATTGCCGTTGGACACCGAATCGTTTCACTACGAACTGGAGTATGGCATCGACACGTTAGAAATACATACCGACGCCCTATCGGTCAGTGATCGCGTCGTGTTGGTCGACGATTTGTTGGCCACAGGTGGAACGATGCAAGCTTGTATTAAACTAGTCGAGCGATCACAAGCGGAAATCATCGGATGCGCCTTCCTCATCGAACTGGATTTCTTAAACGGCCGCGAACAATTGACACCGTACGAAGTCCTCAGCTTGGTTCATTTCGACAACGAAACGTAAACAAAGCCAAGTCGAGGACCACAAATGTTGCATTCCGATCTCAATCAGCAGGAAATCGTCAATCGTTGTGAGACGACAATGGCACATGCCTGGATGGTCCGCACGTTCGTGAAGCACTGCGAGGAAGTTGACGACTTTCCAGAATTGATGGGCATCGTGCGTGCGGTCTTTGACACGGCGCGAGCACTGGAGACGAAAATAAACGATCCGCCCAGCTATGTTCAGATGCTTCGCAAAAAAATTGGAACTCTGCGTACAGCCGCAGAGGAATTTCGCAATGACGCGGCCCAAGCATCGATGCACATGAACTTTTGTCAGGCTGTTGTCTCGATGGACGCTTGCGTCGCACAGTTGCAAGCATTGCTCGACGCGGGTCTGGCGGAATCGCAAGTTAAGTCATAACAGCTGGCGCGGCGCGACTCAAAGTAAATCACGTAAATACAGGTGATGTCGACCAAGTTTTCCGCCATAATTGCCTGCACTGATCAGTTTGACTCCAGGGCATTCACTGGTGGCATGCAAACCGATTCGCATTGCCTGCTGAACGCTTTGCAGCGAGAGTCCGTCGATCACAATTTCGTAGACAGCTCCTACCCCGTCCGGAATGGCCGCTGAGGTCGATTGACGCAACGTCGGACAGTAGGCATCGTTTGTGCTGGCTTTTAACTTCTTGTATCGCGAACCGACCTTACTTCCACTACGAACAATTCCTCCGGGAAACGGCAAAACGGTGTCAGGCAGTTCACGAATTGCGTTGACAGCGGTTTCTGCAGCGGACAGCGTGACCACTTGATCGGCACCGCAAATCAAAAGGTTTCCCCCGGCCACGCCTTTGGCCGTTCCAAATCGATCCTCACACACAAACTCGCCGTCCATAACCGGAATCCGCCAGAAACGTCGAGTACCCAGTTTCTTGGAACTTTGGAATCCGTCTCCGAAATACCGTAATTGGCCTCCTATCGAAATCTGTTCGTCCTGGGAACAAACCTGGATACCGTTGTAACACGCTGTTGTGGGGCAGGTCAAAATGCACTGGCCGATTCGGTCTTGAACAGCCTTTGCCAGAGAGTCTCGGTTGAACGCGAACAATAGCACGCTGACTCCGGGGCGTCCATCGGGAGAATTCTCCGCCGTCAGACGGCATTCTACCGCCACTTCGGCATTGCAGGCGATGACGCTGGTGGCGAAACCACACAGCCCGTCAGCCGCAATGTCAGCCCAGCGTGCCGTGATGGCGGTCACGATCACCCGAGTGCCCACGATCGGAAACGCCTCGGCAAACGTGTCCGCGACGGCAACTCCGTTCACTTGCAATACTGTGGCTTCGCTCGGCAATAGTTTACTCGTTTTTTAGAGTCAAATTTTGATCACGTCTTATATTGACTAGTGTAACCGAAATGGTCTACGTCGGGAATCTGCGGTCAATGCGGATCCATTGAGGCCTTGCGAGAAAATGTCCTGTAAGACACACTTCCGTTTGCGCGCAAATCGATCCGTTTGAGAACCACAGATGTCGCACGATGGAGTACTAATCGCTCGGTGGTTGGCTGAAGCAAATTCGGCAATCGCATTCACAGGTGCGGGCATCAGCACCGAAAGTGGAATCCCTGATTTTCGGTCACCAGGCGGAGTGTGGTCCACATCACAACCAGTGTACTTCGACGAGTTCTTGAAAACTGCCGAAGCACGATTTGAATACTGGCGCCAAAAAGCCGAGTCGCACCGCGATTTCGTCAGTGCCGAACCCAACGTCGCGCATCAGGCACTGGCACGCTGGCAGTCGGCCGGTATGCTGCAAGGTGTCATTACGCAAAACATTGATGGAATACACCAAGTGGCAGGAAGCCAAAATGTCCTGGAATTACACGGCACCGCCAGGTACGTCGCCTGTCTAACCTGCGACTGGCGTTGCGAGGCCGATCCGCTGGTCAATCAGTTTGTTCAGACTCAGCTTGTCCCAGATTGTCCGAACTGCAGCGGATTGTTGAAACACGCAACCGTTTCCTTCGGCCAGACTTTGCCGGATAAGGTATTGGAACAGGCGATGCAGTGGTCACGCGAATCAGACTTCTTTTTGGCGTTAGGGTCTTCCCTGGTTGTCGAACCGGCTGCTAGCTTGCCAGTGATCGCCCAACAGCATGGTGCCCGATTGATTATCATCAATCGCGAACCCACGCCGGCTGATTCAATTGCCGATCTGGTCGTCCACTCCGAATTGGGTGAAATGATGACTCTGATCGAACAAACGTTGGAGGGACATCATCCGTGAATCGCTATCCGACCATCAGGGTAGAAAGCAAGTGAACTATTTTTCCATTGAATCGAAGGCAAGCTTAGTTCTGTAGAAAGTAGTCGCTCGGCAAGATTCTCGTCTGTCAGCAAACGATATCCTAAATAACTTGTCGTCAGTCGCGGATTGATCTCGATCAAGATAGGTGGACCTGAGGCTTTCTCCGGAATGACAAAATCAAATCCTACGTAGCCAGACAAACCAGGGATACTCCGGCAGGCGAAACGGACTGACTGTTCGATTGATCGATTCGTTCGTAAATCAAGCCCAGCAGGAATGCTCCCACCTTGATATTGAAACCGTCCGTCGTCACTCAACTGCTGCATCGACACAGGAAATACTTCAACTTTCTTCCGTTGGGCCGAAATAATGACTGCAACGGACACAGCTTCTCCTCTAACAAACGGCTGCTGAATCACGGGCAGCAAAGCGTTTGGTGATCGCAAATAAGTCCGTGCCCGGTCAAGCTCGTCGGGATTTCGAATCAAGTCGGTATTCAGCGAACCGGCACCATACCTTGGTTTGATCACCAGAGGATATGGAAAGGTTGGAACTATCGATTCTGGATCAAAGGGCAATGTTTTAATTGTCGGAATGCTGTTCGCTAGGAAATGCCGTGCAGTGGTGAGCTTGTCAGCGCAAAGTTCAATAGCTTTCAGGCTCGAACCAAGAAAACGTTGTTCCCTGGTGTAGTGCTCGCTAAAGAAAATTCTACAGCGATTCGCTAGTATGCCATCAAATTCAGGCGCGATGATAAGCGTTGCGTCACAGTCGAGAGAAAGTTCCCGAAATAATCGGTGCTCGTCGATCGGCGATGAAACCTCGATGACCGTGACTTCGTCCAAAGGAAACCGACCGAGTCGCGAGTCCCACGTCGTGACGACTTGGCAATCAAGGATACTAGCGAAATCAGCAGTGATCGCCAGCAACATCGATCGTCCTTCTTCAGCGTGAGAAATTTCCAATGCCTCTCCCGACCACGCACCGCTCGTAAGATGTTCGGAAACGAAGATCCGCACTTAGCCGCCTCCGGATGCAGATGTCGATTAGGCTGAAAGAACGACACTCGACGAGAACCTAGCTATGCTGTTTAGCGTACAGCACGGCATCGCAGCAACCGAATCACTTGTCGCCGAGCCATCGGCGAGTCTTGGACCATTGGAATCGCCAATAACTGTCGTTAAACGACCATTTGTACGGTTTACGAGAAAACCTACGAGAGCATTACAAGAAATTATGCCGTTCGCAATTTAAGTCGCTGCCGCCAACGGCAGCCTGTCAAACAGTTTGGCCTGGAAACCCAATCCAATGAACAGTAAGTCGCCGGTACAGGTCGTCTAATGACGGCTTTTTCGATAATCGACACCGACCTTGTCTACGCCAGTGGCAGAGCGTGTTTAGAAGTACAAGAAAAAGCACGCCAATCAGATCAACTTTGAGTCATGACGTGCTGACCGGTTGAAATAACTTCAGCGTGTCTTGCATGCTTCCTTTCTGGACCAGAACGACGGCCGTGTCGCCTGGCTGTAGCTGGTCATCTGCTCCTGGAACTTGAACGTAACCCTCTCGGACAATGGCTGCAATCAAGCTTTGCACCAAGATGATGTCTTTCAGTGGTGCCAAGGTAATTGGCGATTTCGGAAGAACCTCAACTTCCCAAACCTCGGCGCCTCCCGCTGAAATATCGGATCGGCTGATAACTGGACCGCGTCCCAGCATTCCTAAAATTTGTCGCGTCATTACATCGCGTGGGCTAACGGCAACATCGATGCCCAGTTTTTCCAGGACGTTGGCATAGTCGGGCCGACGAACTACGCTCAGGATGCGTTTTCCCCCCAACTCACGAGCCTCAACACCGCAGACGATGTTATCCTCGTCATCGCCCATCGCTGCGACGAATATGTCCGCCCTGCCGATTCTCGCTTCCTCCATTTCGTTTTGGCGAGTGGCATCTGCATGCAAAACGGTCGCATGGTCCAGTTTTTGCGCTAGGTACTCGCACCGCTGGCCGTTGGCTTCCAGCAGCACGACGTTAAACCGTTCTCGCCCCAAGATTTGCGCCAAATTAAAGCCAATCTCACCACCACCAGCGATGACCACATTCAAACGTGGCGGCCCCTTGTGCTCGAATAATCGCTTCACAGCGTCCAATTCTTCGCGCTGTCCAATCAGTGTGACGTGATCGCCAGCGTGCAGGACATCGTCTGCTCCGGGGATGACAGTCCGATCTTTACCGGTAATCAGGCCGATTCGGACCTCACGAGGCAGCTTCAGATCACGCAAGTGGACGCCAACTCCTTTCGCATCGTCTTCGACAGCCAGCTCCTGGACCTCGATGCCACCCCGAGCAAAATTCTCGACAGCAAACAGCCCCGGCATGCGAATGGCTTTCGCCAGTTCCAAAGCAGTCAGGTGCTCCAAACTCAACAAACGATCAATTCCGAAATGCCGCCGATAGTCAAACGTGCTGAAATCCAGATACGAGGTATTAAAAATCCGAGCGATGCTGCGAGCGGATCCCATCGACTTGGCCAGGCTGGCTCCCACTAAATTTACTTCATCAAGGTTGGTCACCGCCAAACACAAATCCGCGCTTTGCACTCCGGCCTGAAACAGCGTGATAGCATCGCATGCTGAACCACACACTGTCTGAATGTCCAACCTTTCTTCGACTTCGTCCAACGCATCGCGTGAGGAGTCGACCAGGATGACATTTTGCTGATTCTCGCACAGAACGTGCGCAATGGAGGCTCCAACTGTCCCGGCACCGAAAATAACAACGTTCATGAAATAAATGTAATTTAGATTGTCAATGTTCGCTTTCGGACGCTGCGCTACACCGACCAAAAAACGGCCGTTTTTTTTCCTTCCGCAACGTGACTAAGTTCGCAACTTTTCCCTTTAATTTATTGTTGTAAGGCCCCCCGAGCCAGAACATGTTCGCATTTCGGATTGTTCAAACAAGAATCGACGATCAGCAGGTCGTATAAGATCCGACCCCCGATGACCGTTTCTTCAATAATCCGTGGAACGTCGTCCAACGTGACACCACCGTAAACAATACCCTGCGGATAAATAGCGACGTTCGGCCCATGCTCACACTGATCCAGACAACCAGCCTTGTTCGCACGGACGAGCGGTTTTAGGTTTCGGCGTTTCACTTCCACCTTAAAAGCGTTTCGCAATGCTTCGGTGCCTTCGGCATCGCAGCAGCCCCGGCGATGTCCGGGACTGCGCTGATTACAGCAAATAAAAATGTGGTGGGTAAACGCAGGCATCAATTTTTGTGTGTTATTTGGCTGAATGATTTATGTTTAACCGCTCGTTTCGCGCGATTGTACTCGCACATGCTGTCTGTGACTAGCATCGATATTTTTACAAACAAACGGAGCTGTGCCTTGAATCTGAATCGGACGCATGTCTAATGTCAAATGTCGAACGCATGTTGCAAGTCAAGTGATTCAGGCCAATGTGGATCAAGATCTGCGGAATCCGAGACCTGACCACGGCATTAGACGTGGCTGAGCTGGCCCCAAATGCCATTGGTTTGAACTTCTATCATAAGACGCCGCGTTGTGTCTCGATCGATACAGCCGCGCGGATTGTTCATCATTTGCCGGAAGCGGTTGATCCGGTCGGGCTGTTCGTCAATCATTCAATCGACCAGATCACCGCGACGTGCCAGCAGTCCGGAATACGCACGGTTCAACTGCACGGAGACGAACCTCCACAATTACTGGCGCAACTGTCATCCGCGCGAACCGGAATTCGAATCGTGCACGCTCATCGACTGGGACTGGATGGTTTGGATCCGCTTTCCCAATATGTCGAAGAATGCGCGGCTCTGAAAGGAAAACTGGCCGCGTGCCTTATCGATGCTCGCATTGAAGGAGCGTATGGAGGAACCGGAACGACTGTACCGTGGGATCTGCTGAACCGACAGTACCGACGAATCGATTGGCCACCTTTGATTTTGGCCGGCGGACTAAACCCGGAGAACGTTGGCGATGCCATCCGCATCGCTCGGCCATGGGGCGTCGATGTCTCGAGCGGAGTGGAATCAGTCACGGCGATCAAGGACATGCGATTAGTGAAAAAATTTATCAATACCGCCCGTTGTGCGTTTGAGCAAGTGACAGCCGGTGATACTTCGTCGCTCGATTCTATCTGTGACCTTTAACCGACAACTCAGCTGTTCAAGGATTTTTGGCATCTGAGTCGTTTTTAAAAACCGTAGTTTCTTCAGTTGTTATGAGCACGGAATACAACTCGTCTCTAATTCGAGTATAAGAACTACAGCATGGCCGAAGTTCAACCATTTCGAGGATGGCGGTACGACATCGCCCAAGTCGGCAATCTATCGGATGTGATGGCTCCGCCATACGATGTCATCGATCCCGAGCAACAATTGGACCTATACCAGTCGCATCCGTGTAATGTCGTGCGGCTGATTTTGAACCGCAAGGAGCCCGGCGATAAGAACGCAGATGAACGCTACGGTCGCGCGGCCAACTTCCTGAAACACTGGCAACGCGAAGGTATTCTGATTCGGGAACGCAACGATGCATTGTATGTGTACCATCAAGAGTTCCACTGGGATGATACGTTACACGTGCGCAAGGGCTTCTTGGGACGATTGCGGCTGGAAGAATTCGGCACCGGAACCGTTTTTGCGCACGAGCAGACAATGGCAGGTCCAAAATCCGATCGGCTGGCCCTTACCAAATCGTGTAAAATGAACCTATCTGCTATTTTTGGCTTGTATCCCAATTTGGAGTCGTCCGCACAGACTGTACTGGAAGAAGCGATTATCGGTCAGACCGCACTAGAAGCGACCGATCAATTGGGTGTCGTACATCGCATGTGGCCGGTGACCAATCATGTTGTCAACAACCAAGTCCGAAATGTGTTGAAGGAGCAACCGATCTTTATCGCGGATGGACACCATCGCTACGAAACCGCAGTCGACTATCGTAATTGGTTGCGATCACAGGGTAAGCTGGCAAACGCTTCTGCGGCGGCCAATTTTGTCATGATGATGTTTGTCGAAATGAACGATCCCGGACTCGCAATCTTGCCCACACACCGGTTGGTTAGTGGACTGCCAGAGTTGACGTCGGACAAATTGAACCGGATATTATCGCCCCATTTTCAGATCGATCCGGTGGGCGAAGGCGAGGACGGGGCCCGTAAGGCATGGGAAATGATTCAACTCGACGGCAGACAGCACGTGTTTGGCTTTGGAACAGCCAAAGATAGCCGTTGGCTTCTGGCGAGATTGATCGATGCGGGGCCCATGGAAACCATCGCGGCCGATCAAAGCGACGAATGGAGAAGCCTAGGCGTCAGCTTGCTGCACAAGCTGGTGCTGGAACATTTGATCGGCGGCCAAGTCCCAGATGCCGAGCCAGTATGCCAATACGTGCATTTGATGGACGAAGTGGTCTCGGCGCAACTGGAGCGATCGTGTCAACTGGCTTGTCTCGTCGCTCCTGCCGGGATCGAGGACGTTCAGCAGGTGGCTTCTAATCTCGAAAAAATGCCTCCCAAGAGCACATTCTTCTACCCGAAATTACTGAGCGGGTTAGTCTTTCATGCACTGCAATAAAATGTTGAGAGTCAAGAATGAAGCAGCTATTGATCTCCGATCTTGTGGCAGTACGTAGTTGGCGCTTGACCCTGCTTACAAACGGACCATACCATGAGTGACTTCGACTTAATATGAACGGAGAGGTAACGGGCGGATGTCATCCGAGAAATCAATACTGCTGATTGAAGATGATCGAGAGATTTCCGCAACGATTCAGCGCGTACTGGAAGCAGCTGACTATCACGTCTTGTCAGCCCTGAATGGAATCGAAGGTCGGCGGCTTGCTGAAACTCAGAATCCGGATGTCGTCATCACCGATATGATGATGCCTCGCATGGGTGGCTTCCCGGTACTCGAGTTTCTAAAGGCGCTTCCGAAACCACCCAAAGTGATTATGATCACCGCCAACGAAGGAGGACGCCACAAAGCGTATGCCGAAATGCTGGGTGTCGACGACTACCTGCGCAAGCCATTCGCTATGGAAGCTCTGTTGGAAGCGGTCGCAAAATCTCTGGGTGACAACAAAAAAACCCCGGACAAAAAGTCTAACAAGCCGAAACGGCCGGCGAGCAAACAGTGACACCAAGGTCGTCGCAGCGAAGGGAGTCACTCGACTCCAAGATTCCGTTCGATGTTCCGCGCCTTGGATGACATCAACCATGCCTTGAGCGGATCGGACTCCTGTTCGAGCGGCCGGTCGCCGCGGCCTTCTCTGCCAACAGACGACCACTGATCGTTGATTTCATCCGTCGAGTCACGATAATCAGTTGGATTCGGCTTGAAGGAATGCCACATTGTCGAGGCAACATTCCTGGTCGATCCGATCATCGCACAGCCCGACTGTCCGACCAACATCGCCGCAACAATAACGACACCCACAGCTCGGCTCTTCATATCGAACTCCTTGCGGTTTTGGTCCCGCCAATAACGACACAAACCATGATTCAAAAATACAATGGTTCGTACAAAAAAATTCCGAATTGGAAGAATCGGGCGGGGAATCTCGCAGATTTGTCGTAATCCGTCCAGACCAAATTCCAGATCTAATAGCAATTAGGCTGGGTGATTTCACCGAAGAGGACAAACAGCACTGTCTACGGAAAAACGTTTTTTTCAGCCACGTGGTAATCGGACTGCAGAGATTCGAGTTGCTATGCCGAGGAGTCGAGATAATGGTCCACATCGAATTTTACGGAACGGTTCGCCTGAAAAGTGAATGCGACTCGATCGACGTAGAAGCAACCAGTCTTGCCGAGGCGTTCGCTCAGTTATCCAAGAAATTGCCGCAACTGAACAAGAACTGTTTCGATAATGGCCGCCTGCGAGGTGGATACCTCGCAAATCTTAATGGAACCACCTTTACAACCGATCCAGCCACAATATTGCAGTCAGGCGATTCACTGATCATCCTTTCCGCCGACGTCGGCGGCTAATTTACGTCGTGGTAACACTTTAGTCATCTGGCGAAACAACCGTAGGACGGCCTTTCCAGGCCGTTCTACTTCACCTAGCTGAAGTGTTATGTTTCGTATCGAATTAGTTCGGCTATAATCAAATAGTTTCATTCGACAGACTCGGACAGGCCGTAGTTGCTTTTTCGCCTTTGCCCCATGACTGATCTTCCACACGGATACCATCGACAATACTTGAAGATTGACCTGACGACGCGACAGGTTCAAGTTGTGCCGTTGTCGCCTGATATCTTACGCAAATTCGTCGGTGGAAGCGGATTGGGAACTTGGTTATTGCTGGAAGAAAGCAACGACGGTTTGGATCCACTCGGGCCGGACGCGCCATTGTTGTTTGTATTTAGTCCGCTGGTGGCAAGTCCGCTAACGACTTCGGCTAAGTTCGCCGTGATGGCCAAGTCGCCACTGACTCAGCGGATCAACGATTCGCTTTCGTCGTCATACTTCGCCATTGCCGGCAAGAAGACCGGCTACGATGCATTTGTGATAGTCGGAACTGCCGACGTCCCAACATGTCTTGTGATCGATTCTGAAGACGTCCGCTTTAAAGATGCATCCATGGTCTGGGGCAAATCGAGCCGCGAAGCTGCAGATTTACTGCGATCGCAGATTGGAACGCAATATCGCTTGGCCGCGATTGGTCCGGCCGGGGAAAACCTGGTCCGCTTTGCGACTGTATCGCACGACGGTCGTCACGCTGGACGCGGCGGAATCGGCGCGGTCATGGGTTCAAAAAACCTGAAAGCAGTCGCTGTGCAAGGCAATCGTTTAACCGAATTCGCGCATCCTGAGCAACTAATTGCATTTAGTAAATCGCTGTCGAAAAAGTCGTTCGGCCCGGCGACAGAGAAATATCGCGAGCTGGGGACTGCCAGCAATCTGTTGATCTTTAATCGGCTGGGGACCTTGCCAACTCGGAATTTTCAATCTGGTACATTCGAAGGCGTCGAAAACCTGGCCCCAGAGATGCTCAACGAAACCCACGAGCGTACACGCAATTCGTGCGCGGCATGCACAATTGGATGCGAACACATTTTCCACATTCGAGGTATCTCAAACGGTGTCCGCGTAGAATACGAAAACCTGTTCGCGTTGGGCCCACTGTGTGGAGTGTCTGATCCTGAAGTCGTGCTGAAGGCATCTGCCCTTTGTGACCAATTGGGCATTGACACAATTAGCGCAGGTGGGACTATCGCCTTCGCAATGGAATGCGCCGAACGAGGACTCATCGAATCGGATGAATTACGGTTTGGCAACGCTCAAGCGCTTCTCAATACTTTGACCGCAATCGGCTCCCGAACCGGTTTGGGTGAGTTGTTGTCACTCGGTACGCGAGCCGCGGCCGAGCAGATCGGACAGGGAGCAGATGAGTTCGCTCCACACGTCAAAGGCTTGGAAATTCCCGGATACGAACCGCGCGCTCTGCAAACAATGGCTTTGGGGTTCGCCGTGGGGACTCGAGGCGCCGACCACAACCGCTCCGGTGCGTATCAGGTCGATTTCTCGGACCGTGTCGACCGGATGAACGTCAACGCAACGGCCATCCAGCCAGCCATCGAGACCGAAGACGAGGCAACCTTGATGGATTCGCTGATCTTGTGCAAATTTCTGCGTGGCGTCTTCCAGGACAAAATCGCTGCAATGGCCGAGATGCTGCATCTGATCACAGGTTGGGATGTCACGGCCACGGAACTGCGGCAGACGGCTCAAAGAATCATCACAGCCAAAAAGTGGTACAATATCCGGCAGGGCTGGACGCCGGAAGAAGATACACTGCCCAAACGGTTTCTGACAGTCGAAATCCCCGACGGTGCCAGCCAGGGGGCCAAGTTGTCGGAAGACAAATTGACCGAACTGATCCGCGCTTACAATCGGTCTCGCGGATGGAGCGAAGACGGTTGGCTGTCGGAAACGCAGTTAGACGATTTGGGAATCTCCGCTGCAGCAGTTCAAAGCGACAAGCTACGAGCTAATGACGATTGATTGACCTGTCTCGCTCCACATGCCAGAATCGAACAAATGGCTGAAGAATTCATTCTGATCCCAGGCCGGACCAGTCGCCAGGGAACGTCGTTGAATGAAGGAAAAGATTCAGACGCCTACCAAGAGGAAATCAACACGTTACGAATGGCGACAACGGACATGAAGCGGCTGGCGATAGACAACGGCGACAACATTCGCATGTGGAACGACGTCGGCGAAGTCGTCATCCCTTGTCAGGCTGCCAAGGGAGATGAACTGCCACCCGGAATCCTGTTCATCAGCTACGGCGACAAGTCAAGCTATCTGATGGGTGGTGACACGCATGGCAGCGGTATGCCCGACAGCAAGTGTATCGATGTTTTTGTGGAAAAATTCAAGACAGATTAATCGATGAACATCGCCGAGCAAGACGTAAATCCCAAGAGCAACCAACTGACGGTCATTAAAGACGCCACGTGTACATTTTGCGGTTGCGTCTGCGACGACATGGAGTTGACAGTCGAGAACAATAGAATCACCAAAGCCAAAAACGCCTGTGTTTTGGGAAAAGCTTGGTTCTTTCATCACGGCATCCAGGACCGTCCCAACGCTACGATTGAAGGGAAGCCTGTCAGCTATGAAGAAGCCTTCGACGCAGCGGTGGAGATCCTGTTAAACGCGACATATCCGATTACATACGGGCTGTCGGATTCGACTTCTGAAGCTCAGCGAGTGGCCGTGGCAATCACTGATTGGATCGGCGGAACAATCGATACGACGACGTCCGTGTGTCACGGACCATCGGGGATTGCCTTTCAAAGCGTCGGCGAAGTCACTTGCTCATTGGGCGAGATCAAGAACCGAGCCGATTTTATCATCTTTTGGGGCGGAAATCCGGCCGAGAGTCATCCACGTCACTTTACCAAATATAGCCTGATGCCCAAGGGTGAATTCATTCCAAACGGTCGCAAAGATCGCACTGTTGTCTTGATCGATGTACGAAAAACTAAGAGCGTCAAGGCCGCTGATATCTTTCTTCAGATCAAGCCGCGGTCCGATTTCGAGTTAGCCTGGGCTTTGCGTGGCTTAGCGAAAGGCATTGATATCGATTCCTCGATCGAACAAAAGATCGGCATCTCGCTCGCGACACTCAGAGATATGATGGACCGCATGAAGGAGGCCAAGTTCGGTGTGATCCTGTTCGGAATGGGCCTGACTATGACTCGCGGCAAGCACCTGAACAGCGAAGCTGTATTGGCGCTGGCACGCGACATGAATCAATACACACGCTGGTGCGCCAAACCGATGCGCGGACACGGAAATGTCACCGGAGCCGACAATGTGGTTTCCTGGACGACCGGATTTCCCTTCGGTGTAAATCTGAATCGTGGCTATCCACGATTTAATCCGGGTGAATTCACTACGTCTGACGTTTTGGCTCGTGGCGAAGCTGACGCCGCGTTAATCATTGCCTCAGACCCCATGTCAAACTTCAGCCAACCTGCGAGAGAACATCTGAAGACGATCAAGTCGATCGTGCTGGACCCAAAACTGACGGACACGGCCAAACATGCCACTGTCGCGTTCACTACGTCGACGTACGGAATCAACACAGGCGGCACAGTCTATCGCATGGACGACGTTCCTATCCCGCTGCGTCCCGCGTTTGAATCGCCGTACAAAGGCGATTACGAAATCCTGAAAGCCATCGAAAATCGGATTCGCGGAAAACAATTGGCTAGTATGATGGATTGAGATGGCACTCTTCCGAATCAGTGGCGGTACCGTTTACGATCCTCGCAACAATATCGACGGCGAGATACGGGATCTATGGATGGACAACGGACGGATCGTTGAACGGCCGACCGATCCCAATTGCCGCGCCGATAAAACATTGGATGCCACGGGCACAGTGGTGATGCCCGGCGGGATCGACATGCACTGCCACATTGCTGGGCCAAAAGTAAACGCCGCTCGCAAAATGATGCCGGATGAAAAGCGAACGGCTCAACCGATCACGCGAACACGATTGACTCGTTCCGGCAGTGGCGGCAGCGTTCCGAGTACGTTTGCAACCGGTTACCTCTATGCCGGACTGGGCTATACGACGGCATTCGACGCCGCCATTCCGCCGTTGGCCGCGCGCCATGTCCACGAAGAACTAGAAGATACGCCCATCATCGACAAGGGCTTCTACGTCCTGATGGGCAATAATCATTATGTAATGAAACAGCTTCAAGCGAACCAGACGGAACATCTGACAACGTACGTGTCGTGGCTCTTGAACGCAACCAAAGGATTTGCCGCCAAGCTTGTCAACCCGGGCGGTGTCGAGGTCTGGAAATCCGGAGGCAAAAACGCAACCGGAATCGACGATTCTGTGGATCACTTCGACGTCTCACCTAGACAAATCATTGCGGGTGTCGCTCAGGCGGTCATGGATTTGGCACTCCCCCATCCAGTGCACATCCACTGCAACAACCTTGGTCTGCCTGGCAATTGGATGACGACATTGGAGACGATGAAAGCCTTGGAAGGACGCTCGGGGCATCTGACTCATATCCAGTTCCACAGCTACGGTGGCGATCCGGACCAACAGCACACGTTTTGTTCGAAAGTCCCCGAACTAGTCGAATACTTCAACACCCACGAGAATCTGACGGTCGACGTCGGACAGGTTATGTTCGATAAAACCACTTCGATGACAGCCGATGGACCTCTTGGATATTTCTTACACAAAGTAACCGGACGAAAATGGTTCAGCGCCGATACCGAGATGGAATCGGGTTGTGGAATCGTGCCGATCACGTACAAAGATTCCAGCATGGTCCATGCGCTACAATGGGCCATCGGTTTGGAATGGTATTTACTCGCAAAAGACCCATGGCGGATTGCTATGAGCACCGATCATCCCAACGGCGGATCTTTTCTAGCTTACCCGGAAATCATCGCTCTGCTAATGGATCGCACGCGGCGTAAAGAAGTGCTGAACCGTGTACCTGCAAGCGTCAAACAGCGCTGCACGCTGGAACAGCTGGACCGCGAATATACGCTTAACGAAATCGCCATAATCACCCGAGCCGCACCGGCGAGAATACTGGGACTGGAACACAAGGGACATTTGGGTATCGGCGCTGACGCCGACGTGACGATCTATAACCCCCATTCCGATCGGCAGAAGATGTTCGAGCTGCCGCGTTACGTCATCTGCCGCGGCGAAGTAATCGTAGATGACGGCGACATCATTAAAGACGTTACAGGCAAGTTACTGCACGTCGCACCTGCCTACGATAAAACCATAGTCCCCGACATCCAATCTTGGTTCGAGAAGTACTACACGATTCAGTTTCGCAACTATCCAGTCGACCTAAATCCACTGCACGAATATCAAGAGATTCCAACGAAATAAGTGGGCGAATAGAATGAACCTTTAGGGTGGCCGAATTTAAGAAACGTCGCGGGTGAATCGTTGAATCGATTCACTTCCGGGATGAATCGTCAATGCACTTCTGCTGTTGGTTCGTTTGAGATTTCGGCTGTTGTTCCTTCGATTCATTTCTAAGAATCTCGGAATATTTTGCGCGCATTAAGGCGGAATTGATCCGATGTTCGGAGCTTGCCAATTCCCCTTTGTCGCCTCTTTGAGAATCTCCATGCCCAGAGCCTGCTCAGCCACCAACTTCTTCAACCGAGCATTCTCCTTCTGAAGAGACTTCAACGCCTTCCAGCTGTCTACCAATTCGATTGTGAGGATTGTGTAGTTTAACGCAGTTGCGGTGAGTCGAAGATCACAAGTGGGTCATCGAGCAGGAATGTCGACTCAAGTAGGAAAACTGCATTGTCGAGGAAAAGATAATGGTAACTCAGACAAGTGCGTTTATTTCAAGAGGGTGGGCAGGCATCTGGGAACTGAAACCATGAACAACACAAAGTGGATTCCCGTCGTCGCGGCCTTGCTGATGGGTGCCGGCAGCGGGCAGCAGGCTGATACGAGATACTGCGGTGCAGCCAGTTACAATTGCTGTCCAACAAATGTCTGCACGCCCGTTTGCGCCGCCAAGAATCGCTGCAAGACCGGTTACAAAACCATACAAGAGGTCGTTTGGGACAAACAAGAGTACACATGCTACAAAACGGTTTACGACACCGTGTGCGAACAAGTGCCGGTCACATGCACCAAGAATGTCTACGAAACACGTTATCGCGACGTATGCTATAACGTCTGCAAACCAGTGTACAAGACCTGCTATCGCGAAGTCTGCAATACAGTTCGCAAGCCGGTTTACCAAACCTGTTACCGCGATGTCTGTTACACGGTTCGTAAGCCGGTTTACAGAACCTGCTATCGAGACGTGCGCTATTCGGTTTCCAAGCCGGTCTACAAAACCACCTACAAAGACGTCTGCTACACGGTTTGCAAACCGGTTTACAAGACCTGCTATCGTAATGTCTGTTCCACGACTTGGAAGACTGTGACGAAGACCTGCTACCGCGACACCTGTTACACGGTCTGCAAACCGGTCACCACCTACAAAACGGTCGAAGTCTGTGGAGGCTATTGGAAAACAATCCGAGAACATTGTCCGGGACCTATCATCGAGAAGTGCATTCAAGATCCAGATCAATCGACTTTGGATTCCTGCAGTTGCAGTAGTGCGTACAAGTCCGGCGGCTGCCGAAAAGTAAAGGTTCAGTGCCCGGGGACGACCGTTTGCCGCAAAGTGTGGTGTCCGCAGATAATTAAGAAGCGAGTTCCCTGCACGACCTACGTAACACAGGTCAAGCATTGCAAGGTGCCGTACACAGTTTGCAAGAAAATTCCTTGTGTGACGACGAAACGCGTTCCCTACACAGTTTGCTCGATGGTCCAGGAATGCCGTACCAAGAAGATTCCGGTCACGACATGCACAATGGTGCGCGAATGCCGCACCAAACGCATCCCCTACCAGGTCTGCGACTGGAAACAAGAATGCCGTACCAAGAAGGTTCCGTACACGGTCTGCACCTGGAAGCAAGAGTACATTAAAAAGAAGATTCCGTACAC
>CAUZSN010000024.1:0-28693 GCA_963582345.1 Planctomycetota bacterium | reverse complement strand
TGTTGGCCAACAGCGACACGAACAAGACGAGCAACAATAACCGAAAGACCCACCTTCGCCGCCGCCGTAATGCATTGGCAGGCTGGATGACAGCCTGCTCAGATTGCTGACGCGCTGTCATCTGATCCGAATCGAAATTCACATCTGTGCTGTCGTTCATCGTATGACCTCCAAGCCCAACATCTAGTCAACTCAATTTCAATACCTACAGACCGAATCGTGCTGACGGCCGGATATTGGCAATCGGTACAAAATTCGGAAGTTCTTCCGGTTATTCGGATTGCACCACGCAGAGACGTGGATTCTATCGCAAAATTGCTATAGCCGTCAAAACTCGGACTAACGGACGACGATAAATCATGTGTACGAGAAAGCTCCATTCCGATAACGGGATTATCCCTGTCCGGACGATTCAGTGCAACATGTTAAAATCATCGACGAATCACGAGATAATCGATTTCGGGAATCGACCGATCATGTGGTTCTCGCAAAGCTAACACTCTCAGGAATTCTACCTCCAATGTTTAGGAGACTCTAGGAGATGAAATCACGATTTGCGTTTTTTGCGCGAACCTGTCTGTTGAGTGCGGCGGCGTATTTACTTTTCATCCCAAGAATTTTCGTCGTCGCTCAAAACGTGACAAGTATCGCTTCCGAAAAACCCAGCAAGCCGCTGATTCCGGATGCGGAGCATGCGACTCAGAGCTCGCTAGCGACGCTGAAAAGCTCTGTGCAGCGAGAACTGGACCTGCTCTACGCTCGCAACGGTAATGCGGGACAAAATTTGGCCGTCAACCATCGCGCCGGAAAGACGAAACCGAAGCCGACTTTTCTGACGGCTGAGCAAGCTCATCGACAGGCGGACCCGAAAACGAACTATCAGACGCACGTGCACAAACCCGTTTCCATTCACGACACCTCTGAAAAACTGTCACGCAAGCAAGAACCAAGTTTTCTACGAAATTTGGCAGCTAATCCAAAATGTGTAGTTGTGCCGGACTCGCAGCCATCATTCATCCGACAGATTGGCCATAAAGTTGCGGACGTTAAGCAGACGTCAAACCAGACCCCTCAAGCCGAGCGAACGGGCAAGAAGAGCGCAATCCAGCGAGAACTTGAAAAACTTTACAATCGCGACGGCCGCCCAATGCCTTCTATGACAATATCTGACTTGCCGATTAGGCAGAAAATTGTGCCCGCTCCATCACGCAATTTGACAAAACGACCGGGTGGCGCCGCAAGACGCACCAATTTCGTCATGCGATTCCTAAAGCGCTTCGTGCCGTTCCGCTCCAAATTCAGACGGAAAAAAACTACCGGAATCGACAACCACAAAAGACTCAGCGTCAAGAATCCTCGGTTATTGCCGAGGATTCTCCGAGGGAATTCCCGTAAACTCTCGACGGCCGGCCGGTTCGTCGTGAAATCCTCGCAAGAATTAAAACCCAAACGGTCTGCTCAGCAATCCTCCACTAAAGTCGTCAACAGACTACACGTCGGTCATACTGAACCGAATAAGATATATGACAACGGCACAATTGATGGTGATTTGGACGACCTCTTTACCGAAATGTCCGAAAAAGAAGCAGACTTTTCCAACAATTTCAGCAGTGCGTTGACACTGAACAATATCGAACGCTCGGTGGATGAATTGCAGCCGACCACACAAGAGAAGCCTAAGTCGGAAAATCCAAGAATTGTTGGAGCAAAGGTGCTGTCTAAGATCCGGAAGACCATCCCGTATAAATCCAGTGTCGCTCACAAGCCGAAGAACACGGATGTCGTACGAAAGTCGAAGCGGTTCTCCGTTCGCAGCCACCAGAAAGAATTAAAAGTATTCTGTCTGGTAGCACTTCGCGATCGACAAGAACTGCTTGATGTCAAACCCGAATTGAGCGCGACGTACAAATCGAAAGTGTACTACTTCTCGTCTGTCGAGGCCAAAAAGACGTTCGAAAATTTCCCCAAAAAATACGTTCCAGTCGCCGACGGCAAAGATGTGACGCTTTTGATAAAAAAGAACGGCCAACTGATGACATCAAATACAACACAAATTGAGGGATCACTCGATCACGCTGTGTGGTACAAGCATCGGCTGTACCTGTTTGCCAGCCGTGATAATCTACACAAGTTTGTCTTGGCACCCGCCAAGTACGCTGTTGCCAATTAACGCACTTGCACAGGTCTACCGAACCAGAAACGTTGGACGACTGCGTCGGCTGTGATCAATAGTTTCCGCCATGTGGGAAGCATCACTTCGCTACTGAATACGTCATAATTGCGACGTTCGATCTCGGCCAATAAACCACCGTAAATGCGAAGCATCGCCCGCAAGATGGGCTTTCCAGACGGTTCCAGATATTCGAATAATTTCTCCGCTTTACGATAGTACGACTTCGTTCGTTCGACTTCGAACTGCATCAGATTCACGAACCGGTCGTCCAAAGTGCGATTGGCGATGCTTTGCATCGTAACATCAAATTGCCGCAAGTCGGCACGCGGCAGATAAACTCGCCCTACGCCTACGTCGACCGCAAGATCGCGCAAGATGTTGGTCAGTTGAAACGCCAATCCGCAGTCGATCGCGATGCCGATGGCGCGGTCGTCGTGGAAGCCCCAAACATGAATGCAGCACAATCCCACGGCACCCGCAACGTGATAACAATACTTAGACAGTTCCTGAAACGTTTCGAAGCCGGCGGGCTGTAGATCCATGCGAACTCCGTCAATAACCGCGAACAAATACTCGTGGGGAATCGTGTACTGGCGTACAACATCGCACAAAGCTGGAAAAATGAGTTCGCCAGATCGACGCAGTTCGGTCGCTGCAAGATCACATTGCTCTGTCGACGACTCGTGTGTCAAGAAAACACCTGGCTCTGTGACGCCACCAGAGTTAAGCGCCTGCAGTAGACTGACACGCCATTGTGTCAACAACTGATCTCGCTGCCAGAAGGGCACGTTTTCGTCATCGATTAAATCGTCCGAAACACGCATAAAGGCATACAAAACGCACATCGCTCGGAATTGATCCGCTGGCAATCCGAGGAATGAATAGAAAAAGTTTCTCGCAGTACGTTTCGCTAGCGACTTGCAAAAGGCATACGAATCGTCCAGCAGGACGTTCATTTGAGGCTCCTCAGCTGGACCGCTTCTACTTTGTCAATCTCGGGGTCAACCTCCGCGGGATGCACGTGATGATGACCAAACTGCCGCAGCAATCGACGACTGTAGGAACGCAAAAATAAACCAAGTATGTCCCATTTTGATACCGTTGGACGCGTATCCCACACACAATATCCGATGGTCTCGATGCGATCTAAGATCTTCAACCCTCCACGCGCGAATAATTCAACCTCGACCTGCAACCGACTAGGCAACTCGAGGACCAGCAATTCGAACGCGAACAAATATCGCCGTGTCCGCTGTACCTGAAACTTCATCAGCTCTAAGAATGCGGAATTGGTGACTCGGTTTTCGATGTCCTGTCGAGTGTAGTTGAATCGTCGACAATCCTGTTGAGGCAGATAAACACGACCTATGTTAAAGTCCCGATTCACATCCTGCCAGAAGTTCGCCAATTGCAAACCGGTGCAGACTAAGTCGGACCAATGTATCGTATACTCATTGTGCTTCCCGCAGACAAACAAAACCAGTCGTCCGACCGGGTTCGCGCTGCGGCGACAATAATCCAGCAATTCATCGAATGTATTGTATTCCCAGACACGCTGATCCTGCTCAAATGCTGAGATCAGTTGTTCGAATGGATCCAACGGAATCTGAAACTCGTCAATTGTCTGTTGCAGCGCTACAAAGACCGGATGCCAAGTCGTCCCCGCGTAGCACTGCACAAGTTCCGCATTCCACCAACTAAGAAGTTGAAGTGACTCCTGCGGATTATTCACTTCATCCGCCAAGTCATCAGCCCAACGACAATAGGCGTAAACGTTACAAAAATGCTGGTGCAACTTCTTAGGCAACAACCACGAAATTAATGGAAAATTCTCGTAATGGCTGCTGGCCAAACGGCGGCAGTACGTTTCCGCTTCGCCAAGCGAGACGACGGAGGCGCGACCAGAACCTGCTGGTCCCCAACGGTCCAATTCAAGGTGGACGGAAGTCCTCAAACGACGTTTTCCTGTCACTTCATTTTGAAATAAAATTGAAATGGGAAAATCCTAATAGAGTGAACAAGCCGCAAATATACAACACTTCAAATACCAGCTGTAGAGCGTAACGGAAGGCTACGCCCCACGACAGCCAACTTCGCAAATCATCTGACTCCTAAATTTTGAGATGCACTGGGCTTTCATTTACCTGTTATCTCGATTCGATTGCCGCAATGACCAAATCGGATACATTGGAGGGAACGGATAAATCTCTGGAGCAACCCGGAAATGCCAGTCCCCCGTGTAACAATCGTTGGTCGACCAAATGTCGGCAAGAGTTCCTTGCTGAACTGGCTCGCGAAGAAGCGGATTGCGATCGTGGATTCGACGGCTGGAGTCACGCGAGACCGCATCATGTATTTGATGCATGAATCAGACCGGTATTTCGAATTGATCGACACTGGTGGCATGGGCATCGACGATGTTGACAATCTGTCTGAAGAAATTGAGGAACAGATTCTCATCGGTCTGAAAGAATCGGATTTGGTTCTGTTCGTCGTTGACGGCAAGTCCGGCCTGGTGCCGCTGGATCAGGAAGTCGCCAAGCGGCTGCGGCACGTCAAGAAACCAAAACTGCTGGTCGTCAACAAGTGTGACTCACCACACACCGACGACGAAGTCGCTGAGTTTTTACGACTGACCGACGCTCCGGTGATCCTGACCAGTGTTTTAGGCAATCGAAACCGCCACCTGCTGATTGACGCCATCATCGACCATCTGCCGTCGTTGGATAACGCGGAACAGACCGAAGGCAAATCCTTGTCGCTAGAACCGGAACTGAAACTGGCGATCGTCGGCCGGCGTAATGTCGGCAAGAGCACACTACTCAACGCGCTGGCGGAAACGGATCGAATGATCGTCAGCGAAATTCCTGGTACGACGCGAGACAGCATTGACATTCGTTTCGAAATGGACCGAAAGTCGTTTGTGGCCATTGACACGCCAGGAGTACGCAAGCGGAAAAGCATAGCTAACGATGTCGAGTTCTACGGCTTGCTCCGCGCCAAACGCAGCATCCGCCGATCGAATGTGGTACTGATGCTGTTCAATTCACAGGAAACAATTTCTCGTGTCGACAAGCAATTGATCGACGAAATCGTCTCTAATTACAAACCGTGTATCTTCGTTGTCAACAAATGGGATCTGGCGACTAACGCCGGGATGACTACTGAAGCCTGGTCAAATTATTTGATCACAACGTTTAGCTCATTACGCCACGCCCCACTAGCATTCCTCACCGCCAGCCAAGGCCGGAATACCAAACGCCTGATGAACCTGGCCCAAAATATCTACAAGCAGGCACGGCTACGTGTCGCGACGTCACAATTGAACAAGGTCGTCCGTGCAGCAATCCTGAACAACATGCCACCTTACCGAAAGAACAAGCGGCCCAAGATTTTCTACGCGACGCAGGTAGCGATTGAGCCACCAACGATCGTGCTCAAGTGCAATGAACCGAGTCTGTTCGACGAATCGTGGAAACGCTACTTGCTGGGCGTGTTACGTGAAAATCTGCTCTTCAAAGAAGTTCCGATCAAAATCTACATGCGACAACGAAGCAGAGACGAAGCACACATTCACAGTCTGGAAGATCTCGCAGACGTTGAGCAGATTGAATGACGGCAGCAGACTAAGCTGAAACATCAATTCAAATTCGACTCGCTGCCAAAGATGAACCGTTGACTGACGGCTTAGGAAAGTCTTTCACGTTACAAATGTACTGAGCGTCCAATGCCTTGTTGATCTGGTCCCGAATCTTGATCAGATGTGCCTTAGTGTAGGGATCGACGCTGCCCATTCCTTTCTTCAGAACTATCGGAATGCTGCTGTGAATCTTGCGCAGTTCCAGCAAGGCCAAATTCAAGATCGGTTTGTAGGCCGCCGTTGATCCATTACTGGGCATACTGAGCGTGATTAAATGGTCCACGTGCTCTTGCTGCAGGTTCCGCCGCCGGCTTCCGAATTGCAAAACAAGAACTAGCTAGCAATCGTAGAAAGTTACTTGTCTGCTGAAGGGAGTTATTCAACGTGGACAACGACACACGTAATGTTATCCTTTGATCCCCCAGCCATGGCGGCGGAGACGATGGCTTCAGCGGCAGCTTGCGGGTCGTCGTTCTGTTTCAAAAACTCCACTAACGATTCATCGTCAATTCCATCCATGACACCGTCCGAGCACATTAAGAAGCAATCACCAGCTTCCGGCACGACTTGTTTCGTCTCAATGCCGGTTCCTCCGTCTTTGGCACCCAAATAGCGATATAGTACGTTACGATAACGGTGTGTGACGGCGTCTTCTTCCGTAATTGTGCCGTGCTCGACCAATGCCTGCGTCATAGAATGGTCGATCGTAAGCTGTTCGAAATTGTCACCACGTAAGCGATAGACCCGACTATCACCCACACCGCCGATGTAAAGTTTTCCGGCGACACAGACGATGAATGCGATCGTAGTCCCCATATTGTGAAATCTGGGGTCAATTTCACTTAATGCTATGATTTCCGAGTTGGCAAAAGCAACAGCCTCGTCAATACTCTGCATCGTGGTAGGCGGATCGTCATTTTTAAAATCCATCAGTTGATCCAGTTTCTGTGGTATCAATTCCGTTGCCAACTCGCTGGCCTTTTCGCCAGCCGCCTGGCCACCCATACCGTCGGCGACTATGAAATAACGCGACTTGGGATGCACTATGTAGGCATCCTCATTGTTCTCACGAAAGCCACCGGTAATGCTTAAGGAACCACACTTAAACTGAACCATCGTCGCTCCGTAGCCGACTAGCCATTGCTCACATAAAATCCGAACAACTGTGTCTAATAGAATTCGGAAAGAACGCGACGACTAGGTTAATTCTGGGCACAGTACTTGAACCATATCTTGAACGCCTAGAGTCGATGTACTGGTAAAGATCTCACCAGCATCAAATCCCGCTCTCATCCCGAACAACTTATTCTGACTTTCCACTAATCGGAAAACCCTTTCCTTAGCCGGAGGAAACTGAGTGTAGTAGGCTCGGATTGCATCTAATTTTATCGCTAACGTGTCGGAAATATCTACGACAAACTGCCCACCTCCTTCTGATGGACCACTTATAGTGAGTCCCAATGGATACCAAACCTGTTTCAGGATGGTATGCACCGGCAGTCTGTCAAACGTTTCGTCCCATTTTGTTAGGCGAGAATAAAATACGGCTGCGTCGGTGATTTGCATGGCTTGCCAATGATCGGGTGACGCCATTGGAGTTTTCCCGGCCATACCTAAGACGATTTTCGGACGATAACGCCGAAACTGCTTGGCTAACGCGACCCGCGTTTCAAAGCTATCGAACAACCGACGATTAGGGAGCGTCAAAGTTTCACGAACGTGGACACCAAGGATACGCGCCGCCTCGGCTGCTTCCGCCAGTCGGACTTCCGGACCGGGACTGCCAGGGGTTGGTTCGCCATCGGTCAAATCGACGATGCCTACTCGGTATCCCTGCCGAACGAGCCTCGCAAGTGTCCCCCCGCAGCCAATCTCGACATCGTCGGGGTGTGCTCCCACAGCAATGACGTCCAACGGTTCAGGCAGTTTCCCCAACATAGAATGTGAATTCACAATTGTCGATCTTTGAATGAACCGTTAGTGCAAATGGAGTGATTACGACCTGACAAATCACTAGGTACGCAATCGAAACGAAAACTCAAACTTTACGTGCCGTCATCCATTTCGGCGACTGTTTGATCCTTTCCAAGTAGAAATGGCCGAATTAGGTTTGTAAGCCGATGTGGATGAGTCAAATACGGTATTTGACCACATGTGTGCAACGATTCGATTGTTGCGTTTGGCAGCCCTTTCTCCAACTCTTGCTGACAGTTTGCGATGATTCGTCCGTCGCCTTCCGAATGGATGATTTGGATAGGCTGTCGGATCTGATGCAGTTCAGTTCGAAGATCCAGATCTTTCACAACGGTGGCTCGGGCGGCCAGTGACGCGATTGAACTCTGTCCTGTGTTTTCCAAAAAAAACTGCCAACGCGACCGGTCGAACGACGGAAACCAATGACGGTGGTTTCTCTGCTGAAATCGATCACGCCAAGGGACTTGCCGCAGCCTTCCCGGCAGATACCAACACACCTTCAGCAACAGCTGTTCGAAAACCGTCAACCGTCGATACACGAACCCCCCTTGAATGACCGCACGCTGAAACATATGCGGTCGTTTATGCATCGCCGACAATGCGATGGCACTGCCAAACGAAGTCGCATAAACGTTGACGTGAGTATCGTGATGCAAGTCTGTGATCGCGAGCAGATCAGCAGTGAAGTCATTAATGGATAGCTTGGGCGGCCGACTGCAATTTCGTTCGCAGTTCGGATAATCGTATAAAACACAGCGGAAGTCCTGGCGCAGCAACCAGACGCTCAACACAAACATTTCGTACGTCGAACTCCATCCGCAAAGGAAATACAGTGGCGGCCCCGTACCCCACGATCGACCTCTTAGGACATATTGTTCGCGATCCAGTTCCCAGCAGTCGCTTTCCGTCCGAAAGGCCTCGAGAATCTGTTGCCACGCCAGGGGAGGTGGACATGGTTCTCGATCACCGTCCAGATTAGTTTGTTCGGACACTTCGATTGGCCGGGAGTCAAGGTTCAAATGTGAAGAGGACGATGCAGCCATCTTGGTACAATGGAATTTCCTGTCGATTTTGTTATGTGCGGATGATGAGCGTATCCGACCCCAATGTTCCATCTGTTCTAGCGACCAAAGGCAGGCTCCCAGTTTTATGGGATTTGCTACACCATCGACATTGTCCGAGCAATCGACCGGCTGGGTATCGTACAACAGTGACCACATTTTTGGAAAGCATCACCACAAACGACAATTTCGAACAGTTACTAGACGAACTGCACGCAATCCAAGAACTCACTGACACTTTCAGATCGTTTCACGGATCGGCGGTGGAGAAACAGACAAACTGAATGCCGAGTTACAAGCGATCCAGGAGTCTCCGAGTCTCACGATTCATCCGTTACACGCCATTCAGATCAAGAAGAACTGTGCTGTCAGTGATCCGCAGCGGCGGAAATTCACTCCTCACCAACCTTCTGATCGGCCGCAAATATCAGCTCGCAGGCGTGTGCGCTATCATCGGCGGTACGTAACTCATCAATAAAACCGGGAAGTTGTATCAGCCGGCCCAAACGTGCGAGGACATACAGATGCGTTCGCGACTCCCTGCACAGGACCAAGAAGAAAATATCGCTTAGCATCCCTTTTGGAGCACCAAACGGGATGCCGGTCAGCGTCCGTCCAAAAGCAATCAGCGATGTTCCAATCGCGTCGGGAAGCGGGTTGCGTGTGTGAGGAATCGCGACACCGTTCTCGTAACCCGTTGACATGACAGCTTCTCGCCGTTGCACGGCCTGCAATATTTCGGCTGGTTGCCAAACTTGCCAGGTGCGGCCCGCAACTTCGACCAAGCATTCCAGAACAGACCGCTTGGTCCGTGCTGGCAAAGGAACCTGTACTGTCTCGTGACACAAAATACTGCTTACTGGAACATCAGAATCGATTGCGGTAGCACTCTGGGATCGTTCCACGACGCGCAACTCGCCTTCGGTGTATTCCCGCATTTCCTGTTCTAACCAATAAGTGATTTCGGTCGGATGAAACTGCCAGTCGCCCGAAACTTTGCGGCCCGGGATTCGTCCGCGATTGGCAAGTTTCTCGATTTCCCGACGGTCACGCCCTAAGTGCCGTGCCAATTCGTTCAGTGAATACCACTCGTGCGACATGATCGAAGACACCGTTACTGCAGCGAAATCGGATCTGCCTTGAAGGCGAGAATAGGGAAGGGGAAGGTTTGGAGACGTAGATCTAACAGCTCTTGACGGGGAGCATCGATCGAAAACGTTTCTGACAGCACTGCAGCAACTCCAAGTAGTCCGAAGCCCACACTTCGTCCGACCAAATTTGGATGTCGAAGTACCCACGATACTGGTTCTCAATCAATGTACTGACAAACTGTTCTAAAGGAATCTGGCCGTCACCAATCAGGCAACGATCGCTTTCCGACCGAGGTAGTCGTTTCCAATCGCTCAACTGGACCGTTGCAATGTACTGGACAAGTTCCGGGATGCGCTCGATAAGTCCCGGCTCCTGCCATAGATGATAGACGTCAAACGCCATCTTGACGAAGGGGTGACCAACGGCGTTTAGCACATCAAGCGTTTGATCGATCGATGTTAGAAATGTCCACTCATGGGAAAATGAAACGTGCATCGGCTGAATAGCCAACTCAACGTTGTATTCAGACGCAAAGTCGGCCAACTCCTGCAGAGCGGCGATCAGCGACCGTCGGGCGTGGTTTGACGTGTGACCACGACGCGAACCCGAGACGATCACAAGACAATCGGCGTTTAGCCGGTCCGTCATGCGGATCGCTTCACGGGCATCGTCAACAGCCTCTTGAAATGAGTGCCCATTCGATCCCGTAAAACCTCCAGCCCACGAAACACTCGAGACAGAGAGACCCGAATCGGCGAGCAACTCGACCGATCGCTCCTCGCCAAATTCCGCCAATTTGGGACGCCAAATACCGATGGCTTCAATTCCCAGTGTGCGAAAATTTTTTGCTTCGTCCAGCAACGACCACCGATACGTAGTCACCTGGCTCATCGACAATTTAGGGCTGTCGCAGACAACTGCAATGTCGGGATTTTGACCTTCTGCCTTGACCGCGATTCTGTTGGAGTGCCCCGCTGAAAAACGCTCGATTGAGGTAATACGCTCGGTCAAGGTTCGCCTCGCATTCTTTTCGGATAATAATTGGGCTGATCAGGCATGGTGACGATAACGCCCCCGATCCCAAAGCTGAAGACAGCTGGCGCACCTGAGCCTGTGGAATGTAACGAGGGTTCAAAAAAAACGCAAACGCTATTTTAATATAAGCAGAACAATCGGGCCGAGTCTAAATCGATTTTATGGCTTAAATAACAATTCGATGCAATTGAATGCGACACCAACGTCATTCTTCGCTACATATCAATGCCCAACTGATCGCGGGCTTCGTCGGTCATCCGATCCGGCGACCAAGGCGGCGTCATTACCAGCTTGATCTCGGCTTCGTCAACATCGTCAAGCGCTTCCAGTGCCATTTTAGCTTGTTGCATGATTTGTGGACCAGCCGGACAAGCTGGACTTGTGAGAGTCATGTCAACGTTCACCTTTTTCTCTTCCTGCTTCACATCGTAAACCAGACCCAGGTCGACGACGTTGATCATCAACTCCGGGTCGATCACCTGCCGCAATGCATCGATTAGGGTGATGTCGTCGGCCATTATTGGACTCCTATAAAATGATTGTTGCACCTATCCCGATCAATCCGAGAATAATACTCTCGACAATACGGATTTACTCCTTCGATCTAACAAACACGTTACCGTCTCGAACTTCCACCTCGAACGTTCAGACCGGTTCGGTAGCCGGCATACAGAGTGGCTTACCTGTGGTAACATCGAAACGGGCCATTACAAAGGGCTAGCCAACGGAGCCTTCCATCTGCAATTCGATCAACCGATTCATTTCGACGGCGTACTCCATTGGCAGCTCTTTGACCAGGGGCTCGATGAAGCCGGTGACAATCATCAACGATGCCTCGGCTTCGCTCATGCCACGGCTCATCAGGTAAAATAATTGTTCTTCGGCGATCTTTGAGACGCTGGCTTCGTGTTCCATCGTGACGTCGTCTTCGGCAACTTCGATGTGCGGATACGTATCGCTGCGACTTTGCGAATCCAGGATCAAAGCGTCACAGACGACGTTCGACTTGCAATGCTTTGCATCGTTGTTGACTTTGACCAGGCCTCGATAGCTAGCTCGGCCACCGCCTTTCGAAATACTCTTCGAGATGATCCGGCTGAATGTGTAGGGACTGCAATGGACCATCTTCGCGCCGACATCCTGGTGTTGGCCTGTATTGGCAAACGCAATCGACAGCGTTTCGCCGCGAGCACCAGGTTCCATCAGATACACGGCCGGATACTTCATCGTCAGCCGCGACCCCAGGTTACCATCGACCCATTCCATCAGCGAATCGCCGTACGCTACGGCCCGTTTGGTAACCAAATTGTAAATGTTGTTTGCCCAGTTCTGAATCGTCGTATAGCGACAACGGGCTCCCTTCTTGACGACAATTTCGACGACAGCTGAGTGCAGACTCTCGCTGGTGTAAACGGGAGCCGTACAGCCTTCGACATAATGCACTGAAGCGCCTTCGTCGACGATGATCAGAGTCCGCTCGAACTGGCCCATGTTTTCCGAATTGATGCGAACATAAGCCTGTAGCGGGAACTCGATGTGCACGTCTGGCGGCACGTAAATGAACGAACCGCCTGACCAGACCGCGGAGTTCAATGCAGCAAACTTGTTGTCCGACGCCGGAATAATTGTGCCGAAATACTCGCGGAACAAGTCCGGATGTTCACGGAGCCCAGAATCGGTGTCCGTGAAGATTACGCCCTGTTTGCCTAGGTCTTCTTGCAAACTGCCGTAGACAACCTCCGATTCGTATTGAGCCTTGACCCCGACTAAGTACTTCTTTTCGGCCTCGGGAATCCCCAGCCGGTCGTAGGTCTTGCGGATATCGTCCGGCACATCATCCCAGCTCGTTTCCTGCTGTTCGGACGCCTTCATGTAGTAGTAGATGTCCTGGAAGTCCATGTGGCTCAGATCACCACCCCACGTGGGCAACGGTTTTTGAAAAAATGATTCCAAAGCATCCAAACGGAAGTCACGCATCCATTCGGGTTCGTTCTTCATTTCCGAGATCTGCGACACGATCTCTTCGTCCAGACCTTTGCGGCTCTTGAACGTATAATTATCGGTTGAGTCGCGAAAGCCAAATCGGTAATCGCCGACACCAATCTCTTGTTCGGTCGTTTTCAAATCAGTTGCCTCTGTTTGTCACCTCGACACCTTCCAATGTATTCAGAATTGCGCGTCCGGTTCATACGTATCTCACTACCAGATTCACACACTAGCCACGACCTGTTCCTCTTCCTCCGCGGCTGCATCGGGATGCCGCTCGCGCACTGCGGAATAGCCATGAGCGTGCAACTCGTAAGCTAGTTCGGTATCGCCGGTCTCCACAACCCGCCCAGCGAGCATGACGTGGGTGAACTGAGGCTTGTTGAATTCCAACAACCGCTTGTGATGAGTGATAATTAGGACTCCCATATCCGGACCCGCCAGTTGGTTAATTCCTTCACTCACCACTCTGAGAGCGTCACTGTCCAAGCCCCTATCAGTTTCATCCAGGATGGCAAATTTCGGCTTCAACATTGCCAACTGAAGAATCTCCATGCGTTTCTTTTCACCGCCGGAGAAACCATCGTTCAGGTAACGATGGGCGAACACCGCCTCCAAACCCAACTCATCCATCCGAGCCCGCAATTCTTTGCGGAACTCACGCATCGGAATCAGGCTTTCACCCTCCTTCCGCTTGGGATTGCGCACATTCGAAATGGCGTGACGCAGAAAATCGGCGACTTTGACACCCGGAATCGTGACTGGATACTGAAACGCTAAAAACAGTCCTATCCGGGCGCGCTCGTTCGCGTCTAACTCCAAAATGTTCGTCCCGTCGATTTCGACACTCCCGCTGGTGACTTCATACTTCGGATGCCCGACCAGCGCATATGCCAAAGTGCTTTTCCCGGAACCGTTCGGTCCCATCAAGGCATGAATCTCGCCGTGTTGGATCTGTAGATTCACACCTTTTAATATGGGCTTGCCGTCGACGGCGACGTGCAACTCTTCGATCTTCAAAATGTTTGTTATCCGTTGTACTCTCGAAACCCAAACCGGCCGCCTACGGCCCACTCCGAAAACCACTTGTCCGCTTGAAACTTCAACTGTTAGGCATCTGACAGCAATTCTACACTTCGACTGTTTGTGGCACCGCAGCATAGCCCGTGTGGTGCGGAACCGGTAACACTTCAGTGCCGCCTTTGGTAATCCTGTGTGCCCGGATCTTGTCCTGAATCCGCATTATGCCTTCCAACAGTGCCTCGGGCCGTGGAGGGCATCCGGGAACATAAACATCCACAGGCACTACCAAGTCTACTCCCTTGACGACATGGTACCCGTACTTGAAATACGGCCCGCCCCCAACCGTGCACGCTCCCATGGCAATAACGTACTTCGGATCTGGCATCTGCTCGTATAGCCGGCGAACCCGACTGGCCATCTTAAATGTGACTGTCCCGGCAACGATCATTAGATCGGCCTGACGCGGACTTGCTCGGAACGCACCGGCCCCGAATCGATCCAAATCAAATCGGCTGGCACCAGTGGCCATCATTTCGATCGCACAGCACGCCAAGCCAAAGGTCATCGGCCAAATGCTGGACTCCTTCGCCCAATTCATTGCCTGTTCTAAAGTCGTCGTGACGACGTTTTCCTCAAATCGTCCTTCGATCCAGGGCATGTTGTCTGTTCCATCCCAAAGAAATTAAAAATTGGCTCAACAATCCTTATCAGTGACTTGAAATACCACACTGTAGCAGTCACGCCAAAAGTTTCAATCGATGGCGGCGACTAACTCCATCTGCTGTTCGCTCGACTTGAACTCGCAGCAGTTATCCCCGTCCCGACAACATCGCGTCAACTTGACCGAGACGCCCAATACACATTGGAACACCGCCTGTTCCAATTCGAAAATTGTTGGATCAACCGAAACTAACTCCTGATAGGAACAGTTGTTCTCTCAAACAATCGAAGTCTAGTATTCAGCTGACCGACGTTGCTACATCGGAACAACCGAGCGTTCTCATCCATGAAATTTTAGACAATTACCAACACTTTTAACAACTTAAAGTGTCAAAATTTACTCTCGTGATGACTCACCGACAATCAGAGCCGGTCCGATCCATTACTGTTTCGCCGTAACCTGTTGGCTGATATATTGATTCACAATCGAGGTTCTGGTTTCGTTCAGCAAACTTGACATATGCGAACAATCCATTTCCAGGAGGAACAATGCGATTTCTTACGGTTTTCAGTCTCGCATTGGCATTACTACTAACAACGGCGCATTCGACGACGTGTGCCAACGATCGGCCTCTGACAGCTGCTACGACGATCGTCGCAGCAGCAGCTCCGATGACACCGATGAAAACATTTGAAAAAGGGATGGACGACGCGTTCGAATCCTTTAATCGCAAAGTCGCGTCTGTGCTATTTTATCCCGATCCCTTCTTCCATATCCCGATGGCTATTCTGTGGCTGGTGCTAGGAGCAATTTTCTTCACAATCCGCATGGGGTTCATCAATTTTCGTGCTTTTAAACATGCGATTCTGGTCACCGCAGGGCGGTATGATAATCCCGAACATGAAGGCGAGGTCAGTCACTTCCAAGCGCTTTCAGCCGCGTTATCGGCAACGATTGGGTTGGGAAATATTGCGGGAGTGGCGATTGCCGTGTCGGCAGGTGGTCCTGGTGCAACCTTCTGGATGATTGTAGCTGGCCTACTTGGAATGTCGTCCAAATTCACCGAATGCACGCTCGGCCAGAAATACCGCGAAGTCCGTGCCGATGGTCGGGTCATGGGTGGAGCTATGTTCTATCTGTCCAATGGGTTAAGCGAGCTGGGGATTGGACCGGTCGGAAAAGTTCTGGCTGTCGTCTTCGCAATTTTGTGCATTGGCGGTTCATTTGCGGGTGGCAACGCGTTTCAAGTGAATCAGTCGCTCAACGCCGTGCGTGAGACCATACCATTCCTGGAAGATCACCGTTGGATTTATGGTTTGATTATGACCCTGTTGGTTGGAATTGTGATCATTGGCGGAATTCGCCGAATTGCCGCAACGGCCGAAAAAATCGTCCCTCTGATGTGCGGAGTTTACGTCGTGTCAGCATTGGTGATTCTAGTGATGAATTGGGAGAAGGTCCCGAGCGCTTTTGCATCGATCATCGGAGGCGCGTTTTCGCCGCAAGCGATGTACGGAGGTGCTTTGGGCGTGTTGGTCGTCGGCTTTCAACGGGCAGCGTTTTCGAATGAAGCCGGCATTGGATCGGCTGCCATCGCGCACTCTGCGGCCAGAACCGAATATCCAGTTCGCGAAGGAATCGTCGCTCTACTGGGACCGTTCATCGATACAGTCGTCGTTTGCACGATGACTGCTTTAGTGATTGTCATCACCGGAGTATACAACGCGGACGAATACGCCAAAAACATGGCGCTCAATGCCCAGGAAACAGCACAGATCGCTGACATGATCAAGAAGGAGGAAGGTGCTGCATTGACGTCCCGGGCCATGGCAGGGCAGATTCCTCACTTTGACAAAGTACTGGCCATCATAGTTATGCTGTTCGCTTATTCGACCATGATTTCCTGGTCTTATTACGGCGAGCGTTGCTGGGCATATCTTTTCGGCGACGCGGCTTCGCTCTCGTACCGGATTCTTTTCCTGGTCTTCGTCTATTTGGGTTCGATCGTTTCATCAACAAACATACTAAAATTTGGCGACTTGATGATTCTTGGTATGGCCTTTCCGAACATTTTGGGCGTCGTCCTGCTTTCCGGAAAAGTTAAACGAGAACTTGACGATTACTGGCATCGCTACAAGGCGGGCGAATTTCAGCCAACACCGTGAGCGTTCTCAGTTCTGTTTGGAGTGTGTACGAATTCGATGACCAATTCTGCTGCTGATGACGCACCATCGCCTGTTTCGCTTAACAGTAAAGGCGAGTTTCTCGAGATCGAATGGAGTGACAACGTCAGGCATCGAATCAGTTGGCTACACCTGCGCGAGAATTGCCCGTGTGCTACATGTCGAGCCCAGCCACCGGAACAACCGCCTCGCTTACCCATGCTGAAGCCAACAGAAACTCAACCCGTTCAGCCGACTGCCATGAAGCCCATCGGAAATTATGCCTACGGCATTGCCTTCAATGATGGCCACGACACGGGGATCTTCTCGCTCGAATTGCTGCGAGAACTGGGCGATTTGAAACATACCGATCACTGACCCCTACAGATTTTTCACCCAGATATTGCGGAAGTGAATAACCGAGCCTTCACTCTGCAAAGCAATCGTGCCCTTCTTCGGATTACAGCCGGTGACTTCGCCGACTTTCTTGCCGTTGATGTCGACAGAGATTGTTCCGTCTTTGCAAGTAATCAGGCCACTATTCCATTGGCTAACCGGTTTCGACAGTCCCATGACGTCGACTTTGTTGTCTGTCATGGCACCGGCGATCTTAAAAATGCTCCCAGCTTTCGGGCGGTGCAATTGGACCTGAATCGACTTAGGCCAAATCTTGTCATCTTCACTTTTCTTAGCGCCGACAGCACTAGTGTGAATCAAGATGCCGCTGTTGCCGTTCTCGTCCGTCGGGAAATTCCATTCGAATCCGAACTCGAAATTCTCGTAAACGTCGATCGTGCGGATGTAGCCAAACGGAGTGCCGTCGCAGACCAGAATAACCTTGCTGTTGTCTTTGCCGTATTTCAGTGTCCAAGTATCATTGAATCTGACGTCTTTGTCGGCAGAAAAGAAAAACCAGCGTTTGGAAAACTCACCGACCTTTAACAATAATTGTTTCTCTTGAACCTCACCGCGATGATCCTGCGCTCGACACATCCAACCGAAACTGAGAATCGAACCAACCAGCAGCACGGCGCAAATTGACCGAAAAAGATCGGACACTAGCAATCCTTTGCGTCCCAATCGAACTGGTCTACGAGCTTCTTCTGATCGTTGACACACGGTGGTTGAGCGATTGCAGTAAGTTTAAGAAAATCCCCGCTTGCACCATGAAATTCTAGACCAGTGACTGAACGCATTCAATCAACTAGCCGAATCATCCGGCTAATTTAATGAGTCCGTCATAAATGTCGGGAGCTACGATCCGATTTTATCAACGATCATTTTCCGGACAAGCTTGGGGTCAGCGCCTTTGACTTCGCGCATGACTTCTCCGATGATTCGTCCAATGGCCGTCTGTTTGCCGTCGCAAAAATCGGCGACGGCTTTTTTGTTGCGTCCCATTGCGACAGCAATAATTGCGTCAAGCTGGCCGACATCCGAGACGATTCCCAGGTCTTTTTGGTCGATGATTTGGTCAATTCGTGCACCAGAAATCTCCTTGCCTTCATCACCGTTTCCCATGTCGACCAGCAATTCGGAGAAAATCTCGCGAGCGCTTTTGGTGGTAATTTCGTTCCCGGTGATCTTTGTCAACAAGGCGGACAACTCGGGCGGGCGGATGGGAAACTCGTCAATCGTTATCTGTCGATCGTTCAGTTCACGCAAGACGTCTTGCGTGACCCAGTTGGCAGCCTGTTTGCCGTCGCCGCAGACATTGGCGACCTGTTCGTAGTAGTCGGCAAAGATGCGGCCCTGGCCGATGATTACCATCGCGTCGTAGTTGGAGAGTTGGAATTCCAACTGGAAACGGCAGCGGCGAGCCGCCGGCAATTCGCACATCTCACTGCAGATTGTTTCGATAAGCTCCTCGCTGACACTCACCGGCACCAAGTCTGGATCGGGAAAGTAACGGTAATCGGACGCTTCTTCTTTTCCTCGCTGAGCGAATGTAACTTCGCGGTCGGCGTCCCATCCTCGCGTTTCCTTTTCAACATCGCCCAATTTCTGTCCGGTTTGCTTCCACTGCTCAATCTGGCGTTTAATTTCGTAATTGAGTGCCAGCTCGACACCGCGAAAGCTATTTAGATTTTTAATTTCGACGATCGGGGTAGGAATGATCTCACCGTCGTCAGTCTGCACATGTAAATTAACGTTTGCATCGCAGCGCAGGCTGCCTTCCTGCATGTTGCAGTCCGAGACGGCCAGATAATTGAGTAGCAACTTCAGCTCTTCTAGATATGCGCGTGCCTGCTGCGGCAAGCGAATGTCAGGTTGGGACACAATCTCTAAGAGCGGCGTGCCAGCGCGATTTAGATCTACTTGGCTGTCAGCGCCTTGACCGCTTTCGTCGTGCAGGTTTTTCCCGGCGTCTTCTTCCAGATGGACCCGAATCAGACGGACTCGCTTTGTTTTAGACGAGGCCGACAGTGGGCTGTCGGTTTGGAAAGCGGATGAGCCGTCCGATTCGGTCTCGATTTCTAACCAGCCATCCGAACTGAATGGCAAATCGTATTGGCTAATCTGGTAGTTCTTTGGCAAGTCAGGATAGTAGTACTGCTTACGATCCCACTTAGTGAACCGAGTGATTTGGCAGTTCAACGCCATCGCCGTCTTCAACGACAGTCGAAACGCTTCGCGATTCATCACCGGCAACGATCCCGGTAGCCCTAGGCAAACCGGACAGGTCTGCACGTTAGGGTTCCGTGGGTTGAACCGATTCGCGCAACCACAAAAAATCTTCGTCTTCGTCAAGAGTTGCACGTGAACTTCCAGGCCGATGATTGTGCTGAAGTGCATCGTGTTTTCCACACTCACATTTTACGTTCGATAGTCAATGTCAAACTAAGAATTGTCAGTTGGACTCCAACACGACTCGCTGCTTGTGCCATTCCGTTTCTCGTTCGAACATATGAGCGACCCGTAGCAATCTTTCCTCTTCAAACGGAGCGGCTAACAGTTGCAGGCCGATCGGCAGACCGTCGCTGCTAATTCCGGCTGGAACCGAGATGCCGGGAATGCCAGCCAGGTTGGCACTGATCGTGTAGATGTCCGACAAGTACATGGCCAGCGGATCATCGACAAGCTTGCCCACCCGGAATGCTGGAGTGGGTGATACCGGCGAAGCGATCACGTCAACATTCTGGAACGCTTGATCAAAATCACTTTGGATGAGCCGTCGGACCTTGAGGGCTTTCAAATAGTAAGCGTCGTAATAGCCAGACGATAGGGCGTAAGTGCCCAGCATAATCCGACGCTTGACTTCCGCTCCAAACCCTTCGCCTCGACTGGCAGCGTACATGTCGACCATCTTGTCAAACTGGTCCGCTCGGTCACCATAGTGCACGCCGTCGTATCTGGCCAGATTGCTGGATGCTTCGGATGAGGCGATCAGATAATAAGTCGCGACGGCGTATCTGGAATGGGGCAAGGCGATGTCTCTAATCTTAGCTCCTAAAGACCTGTAAACATCCAGTGTGGTTTGAATGGCCGATTCCACGTCCACGTGCAGTCCTTCGGCGAAGTGCTCCCTAACGATCCCTATGCGAAGCTCCGACAGCGGCTTGCCAATGGTCTTGGTAAATGTCGGAACATCAATGTTAACGCTGGTCGAGTCTCGACGGTCATAGCCAGCAATTGTCTGCATCAACAAAGCTGCACCGTGCACATCGTTGGCAAATGGTCCGACTTGGTCCAACGAACTGGCGTAGGCGATCAATCCATAGCGTGACACGCGTCCGTACGTCGGTTTCAATCCAACGACACCGCAAAAGCTAGCCGGTTGCCGAATGGAACCGCCAGTGTCACTGCCGATTGCCAGCGGCGCCATGCTAGCTGCCACTGCGGCCGCCGAACCACCGCTCGAGCCACCAGCTACACAATCCCGATTCCACGGCGTCCGAGTAATCTTGAATGCCGAGTTCTCGGTCGACGAACCCATGGCGAATTCGTCCATGTTTGTCTTCCCAATCAACACGGCGTCTGACTGTTTCAGCAACGTGATCACGTGCGCGTCATATGGCGGCACAAATCTCTGTAGCATCCGGCTGGCACACGTTGTCGTTTGCCCTTTGGTGCAAAGCATGTCTTTGACTGCCACTGGCAGCCCGGCCAAGCTACCCAACGATTCGCCAGATTGACGTTTGCGGTCAATTGCTTCCGCCTGAGCCAATGCGGTGTCAGCGTCTACGTGCAAAAAAGCGCCGATCTGCTGATCGTGAGTATCAATCGCGTCCAAATGGGCTTGAGTAACTTCGACACAACTCAGTTCTTCACGCTCCATGCGCCGCAACAACTCGGCAGCCGTCAAACCAGTGATAGACATGCGACTCTTGATCCTTGGTTCGAATCTAAGCAGCCTCAGTGCTTCAAAGAAAGCAGTCTACTTCGACTTTCGGAATGCACCCGAGATAAGGTCAGGTGCCCTCCATAATCGGAGGCACGAGAAAAAACTGGCCGTCTGTCTTTGGCGCATTCGCAAGCGACTCCACACGCGACAGCGATTTTTCAAGTTCATCGTCGCGAAAAACGTTGCGTAGCTCGGCAACGTGTACCATCGGCTCGATGGCGTCGGTATCCGTGTCAACCTCATTCAACATTTTGACGTATTCCAGCACTTGACCAAGCTGATTCGTAAACAGGTCCAATTCGGCATCCGACAGCTTCAGTCGGGCCAGCATCGCGACTTTTTGCACGTCGTCGCGTGTTAAGGGCACGCTCATGATTCCAATCAAACGTTTTTCGGGCAGACCCACGCGGCAAATCGCTGTGACCACCGGGAAACATCGCGTCTGAACATCACTGATCGAAACGCCGATTGACTTCAATTCGTCGATGGTAGAGTGAATGGCTGACGCACAACTGCCTTCTGGACGCGACCGCTTCGAATGCAGCGAGTACAAACTCGCCGGGTCACCACGCTGCCACCCTCTTGGATGCGGAGCCGTTGCAGATTCGGCTTGAATTGCCGCCGGCTGATACCGGTCGTCTTGCGGCCGTTGCCGCCCAGATACTTCGGCTTGCCTCGCTGCGAAACTCGATTACCAACCGATGGTGTCTTGCCACAAACCGCGCATTGTTGAGACATAGCATATGACCTCAAACCGTAGACTGTCGCCAAGTCTCAGCGACTAGGAAGGGCTAGTATAGTCAGCTGCAACATGAATGCAAGTGCAAGGACTTGGTAGCCAATTCAATAGAAATTAGCTTTTCTGTCACTGCCTAAAGTTTTGCGAACCAGCTACGTGCCACCTGATTCTTCGGATGGCGGCAGCAAATGTCCAAGCTTGTCTCGCTTGGTGGCCATGTACTGTTCGCGATGCCGTTCGGGCGGGGCAATGATCGGTACCTGTTTGACCAGTTTGATATCCCATGCGTATACAAATGCGTCGGCTTTCTTTGGGTTGTTCGTGAGCAAACGAATCTTGGTCAGCCCAAGATCTTTCAAGATCTGCAGACCAATCATGTAATCACGGCTATCGGCCTTGAAACCGAGCTTGTAGTTAGCCTCGACAGTGTCTAGCCCTTCGTCTTGCAACTGATACGCCTTCAATTTCGAGATCAGGCCAATGCCACGTCCTTCTTGCGGCAAATACACAACAACGCCGACTCCTTCGTCGTTGATCATTTGCATGGCCAAGTGCAACTGGTCACCGCAGTCACAGCGCAACGATCCCAGCACGTCTCCTGTGAAGCAGGACGAGTGCATGCGGACCAAGGGCGCTTGAGCCGTCTTCAAATCGCCCCACACGATTGCCAGCGGTTCCTGCTCTTCGTGTTCGACACGATAAGCGATGAGGTTCGCGCGGCCGAATTTAGTCTCCAAACAGACCTCGACTTCTCGGTGTACCAATTGCTCGCGCACACGACGATGGCGAATCAGGTCCTCGATGGAGATGATCGGGATGCCGAATTCAGACGAAATCTCTTGCAGTTCATCGGCATCAGCCATTCCGTCGGTTCGTTGGCTCAAGATTTCGATCAAAGCGCCCACCGGTTGCAAGCCAGCCATCCTCAGTAAGTCGACGTTGGCTTCAGTGTGTCCCGCACGGCGCAGTACGCCACCTTCCTTGGACAAGAGTGGACAGATGTGTCCCGGGCGCACAAAATCTTCTGCGCACGAGTCAGCCGCGGCCAAGGCTCGCAATGTTCGAGCACGGTTTTCGGCGCTGACACCGGTGCCGCTATCCAGATGATCGACCGGAATCAAAAAATGGGTCCGGTTCGGAGACGTGTTCGTTTCAACGTCAACGACTGGAGTCAGTCGTAATCGCGCTGCATATTCCCTTATCATCGGCGCGCATAAGACACCACGGCCATGACGCAGCATAAAGTCTATCATTTCTGGGGTTACCAACTCGGCGGCGCAGAAAAAATCACCCTCATTTTCACGCTCCGCAGCGTCCACAACGATAATCAGTCCGCCAGCCTGCAAGGCTGCCAACGCTTCATCGATTGTGTTGAAATTGATCGTTCCGATAGATTCAGGCATCGTCCGTCCAGAATGTGAATAGTAAGCCTCTGTAAACATCGCTCGACTGTCACCTCATACCATATAATTCCTATTGTAAAGACACAAACCACATCGGCCAACCAATCAACGCGAAGCTAAGCCGGCTAAATAAACCTCAACCAATAGAATTTCAACTTGAATAGTCAAATCACAACTGCCAAACTGAATTGTGTTGATGCTCATCCGGCTAACCTCCTTAATCATATTGGGGGTTGAGAATGGCAAGACTCGTATTACTTCAAGGGGGAAAGGCGATCCCCCACGAACTCGGTAACGGTGAGACGCTCATCGGTCGCCATACGGACTGCACACTCCAGTTGCAATCAAACACCGTCTCCCGTAGGCATGCAAGTGTCACCAAAGAAGGCTCCAAGTACTTTGTGGAGGATCTAGACAGCGGAAATGGCACGATTCTGAATGGAAAAAGGATCAACGAACGAGTCCAGTTGAGCCATGAAGACCGAATTAAACTCGGTCCGATCTTGCTCCGATACGAAGCCAACGAACCTGCTGCGGGTGATCCAAAGAGGGCGGCTGACCTTGGCAACACAGTTGGATTTACTATCGACTATGAAGATGATGCCACAATTATCGGGGCTGCTGAACATGCCGGTGGTTTTGGCGTCCTTGACGTTCAGCCCGAAGCCAAGTTGAAAGCCATTCTGGAGATCAGCCGCAGTTTGGTGGGGACCGTCGAGCTGGAGTCGTTACTGCCGAAAATTCTGGACACATTGTTCGGTATTTTCTCGCACGCCGATCGAGGCTGTATCCTGTTAAAAGAGGCAGATAACGACTGCATGATTCCCAAAGTATTCAAGCACCGACGTTCGGAAGAAGACGAATCGGTCAAATTGAGCCGAACAATCCTGAACAAAGTACTTTCAGACAAACAGGGCATCCTATCGGCTGATGCTGTGACCGATTCACAGTTTAGTAAGAGTGAATCGATTTCGAGCCTCGCAATTCACTCGATGATGTGCGCTCCGTTGTTGGACCTTAAAGGCGAACCGATCGGCGTAATCAACATCGACACGCAAAACCCGTTGAACCAATTCAAGAATGAGGATCTGGATCTCCTGATGGCGGTTGCTGGACAAGCAGCTTTGGCGTATGAAAGCGCACGCCTAATGGTCTCGCATATCGAAAAACAAAAACAAGATGGAGAAATGAAGATCGCCAGCGCCGTGCAACAGGCCCTGTTGCCCAAAGAACTTCCGAAAACCGACGGTTATCAGTTCTACGCATCCTACGATGCAGCTCAGGCCGTCGGTGGGGATTACTACGACGTCATAATGTTGGACGACGACAAGATCTGTCTTTCCTTCGGCGACGTGGCCGGCAAAGGCGTGCCCGGCGCTTTAATCATGTCGCGCATGGCCAGTTGCGTGCAGAACACCATGTCGTTCGTGCATGAAGTTGCTGATGCTATCGGGCCGATCAACAATCACATGTGCGCTAACACGGTCGAAGGACGGTTTGTCACCTATCTCTTGGCAATTATTGACCTGAAGACACACGAGATGTCGCTGGCCGACGCTGGGCACATGTCGCCCATGATTTTGAAAACTGACGGGACCATCGAAGAGATCGATGATGACACCATCGGCCTACCCGTGGGTGTGATGGAAAACTACCCGTTCAGTATTGTCAAACGCGTTATCGAACCGGGCGAGGTCATCTTGTTTTTCACTGACGGCGTTGATGAAGCGATGAATCCGGAGGGCGAGCTGTACACATTGGAACGTATGCGCGAGTTCGTCACTCAGAAGTCCTGGAATGCCGAGGACTTGGGCAAGGAACTCTTAGCCGATGTACGCCGCCACGCCAATGGCCGCCCCCAGAACGACGACATCACCATCATGACCTTCGGTCGCTGTGCTGAGTAGTTCTGATTCCCAGGCCAATCTGACCTGGACTTTTGGGGTGCACTAGATACTCGCCACCCCAACAAGGCGCCACCATTTTTGTAGAACAACTAGACGCGGCACCCGGCTGTGGCGCCGTTTGGATCTCATCTACAGCACGATCTCCGTGGGTTCTGCCACTTTGCGATATCCGAGGCTACTGACGACCTCTAGCACTTCGCTCCAGGTCGGAAACTCGCGGCCACTACTACGCTTATAGGTATCCATGGCCTTCATGAATTCAATTTCGTCGTCCGTGTAGTCTCGCTCGCACGTTGTCGGATCGATCTGCCGTCGACGTTCATTTTTCCTACGACTTGTCTTGCGGCGTTCTTCGCCGGAGCATTGAGCCTCGTACTCGTGATGGTCCGACAGACCACGCCGCTTTTTCGATATTCGATCAATCTTCGCTTCAGAGGTTATTGTAGTTGCTTCGTACATCATTATTTATCCACCCTTTCGGGGAAAACATAATCGGTGACCATCTTCCTGACACAAATGTCCTCAACGCCTTAGCTCCCAAATCTGTCTTTGCACGCAAACTTGAAAACGATCAGACACGAGAGCTCTCGACATCATCCGCTCCAATCGCATGTCGTTCTCGTTACAGAATCTGCCTTTTGGAGAATAACTCGTCGCGGAAGACACGCAAACTTAATTGTTTAAAAAGAATTGACAAACGAAGTAAACTTTTTGCATTGCACAATCAGTCTGACTGTGCAAATTATTCAACCTTGGACGCTTGGATCAATAAAATACCGACGGGTTCACCCTGCGGTACTGGATAAATAGCCAATACAACCGATTCGCCGAAGAGTTCGTCCGCAAATTGACCGAAAGACTTATTCAATAGCTTTTCGATTCCCTAGCGGGCTTCCATAAGCTTCTGGTAATTCTTGCTGGCAATCCATTTGCGGAATGCGGCCGTTGCCTGAAACCGTTTAAACAGTCCCGATCCCGCGGCCTGCGGTAGGTGACTGTTACGCGACGCAAAGTCCCATATCCGGACCGACACGCTTAAGCAGTTCATTCGCAGGAGCTGCCGCTTGAATAGGACCGATCGGCACAAAGACAAACAGCATGATTGCAAGCATGCGGAAAACGACAGGTTCATCCAGGAGAAATATGAACCTCGTAGTACTGGGAATGAGCTCGTCCCAAGTCGGTTGACTGTTTACACTCTCGCTGCTTGTTGTTGATCCATTCGAACTTCCTGATTTTTGAACATCGATCGTCATCTACCGAAACGGCAATCAGCCACTTGTTTACCGACGTTGCCTGACGTAGCGAGTCCAAACTCTACAGGCAACACCTTGAACAGAAATTCAATGGCTTTGCCAAAATCACGATTGATCGACGATCTTTTAATCCAATCGCCAAACGATGCGAGGACTCAGCGTTGAAGACATTCGCGGGCGACGTGACGAGCAGCTTTGTAGGCACTGCGAATTGACATCGCGCGTGCTTCAACTTGTTCCTCCGTGTAAGACTTGCCGCGTTCGCTAATCGGGAGTCCAGCCAGTGAAATGGTAAGCGGTAGGAGGTCCAGAAACTCCCGATATCGTTGCTGTTGATCACTTGTTTCTGCCACGACGAGCACTCCTTGTCAGACGGTATGTGGATCCTGGACTCGAAACAAAAAAGGAACAGATGGCGCCGACCAACAACTCGGTGACTCTCGTCTCATTTTACAAAATTCTGATCCTTCAAGAGAAGTCAACTTCACCTTGAAGGGAAGCGATTGCCTTATTCTAAGTGCCCCTGCGATTCCGATATTTGCGAATAATGTCAGCCGCCGGATTGTCTCGCGAACTGCCATCACTGCCCTTCGACTCGTCCGATTCTTTATCCTCGTCAGTCACCTCAGGCACGCCAGTGGCTGCTGGATCAGGAAGTCTGACAGAAAAGACTGTAGTTTCGGCGTTGGCCTGACCCACCGGAACGTCCGGAAACGGAACTTTGACGATCGTCTCAAACGACGTGGACTCACTAACATTGGTCGGTTCCGACAATGGGGTGGTATCTCCAGTCGCTGGTGCCACGGCGGGAGCAGAACACGCATCGTTGAGTTGAACCTGCGAAGCCTCGTGAATGATGATTTCTAATTCCAGGTTTCCAATTGCGACTCGATCCTGCGATCTCAACTTAACCAGACCCTGAATCCGTTGGCCGTTAACTAAAGTCCCGTTGGTGCTGCCAAGGTCGCGAAGATGCACGCTATAGTTATCGATCTCAAATGCGCAGTGGTGACGACTGATCGATTCACTGTTGGGTCGAAGGTGACAATCATCCTCACGACCAATTAAAAACTTCTCTGCCGAAAGGGGGATTACTGAGCCATGTTGCTCTCCACCAACGACTTTTAGTTCGCTGCGTATCATCGAAGAGTACTCCATCCAACCGAGGCCAAATCATTGACGAATGTACCTTAAGGCTTAAATGCACCTGTCGGGTCTTTCGAGAAACCAGCAGGTTTAAAAAACATTCTACTACTAGTTACCCCGCGACACTCTAGGAGCACAAAGAGCGTCTGCGTTCCGCAACTGTGCAGCCTGGATTTAATCAACCAGCACTTGCGTTACGAATAATGATAGCACAAGGTATGAACGGCAATATAGAAGTGCGGACGAGCGAGTTTCACGGTATCAATCCCGATCGCATTTGTCAACTATTGCTGCAATCGCAATTGCGCTGAAACTCGATCATTGCCGATCGCTAATTCAGATCAACTGCACGACCCAAATCCCTTGGTACCAGCGATCTACGACCATGATGAACAGTACAGAGATCTTGCTTTTGATTCTGCCGTTCGGTGCGGCAATAGCACTTTTCTCAGGATGTCGACACACGCGTCAATTCACTAGGTACCAATGGCTCCAGCCTGAATTCTTTGGAAAATAGCAAACCGATTGCCGACGCCAAAACAAATTTAAAATCCTTTTCGAAGTTTATCTCTGGAACAAGATCCAGAACACCCTGATACTGCGATGCGTGAGGCGAATTCTTGATCAACAAACTGCCGTGCTGAAGAATTGCCCCGCGTCGTCGCCTTTGGGCACTTCCCAGAATCTTGTGTCCCTTTAGAATGATGTCATTGGCGTCCGTTCGTCCGAAACAAAGAAATGGTTCGGTCGCAGAATATGCTGACTGCCCGCAATTGCTTCGCATCCGAGCTGTGACACCATAACGGGCCAGAACTGTGATGATCTGATTATGGACTAGGTTATACAAGTGGTGGGGTACTTTTGCTAATCCTGACGTAGTAGGCACTGAACATGAATACGTCAACTCATGCTGATGAACAATCGCCCCTCCTCCAGTCAGCCGTTTAACCATCGGGAGCAACTTCAATTCTGGAGAGCAAATTGTCCACTCGGAGTCTTGAAAATAGCCAATCGACACCGTTGGATGGGACCATTGGTAGACGCGAACCGCACACTGCTTCCGATCGATCGCAGCGTCCAACAAGGTCTC
>CAUZSN010000023.1:0-29532 GCA_963582345.1 Planctomycetota bacterium | reverse complement strand
GGCCGTCGATGCTCCTGCGACGTACCGGCTGCCGATAACAAAATCGGTTCTTGGATCATTCAACGCCGCGACCAATTCGGGAATCATCTGAGGAGGATGAGACAAATCCGCATCCATAACCAGCAGTATTTCACTATTTGCAGCGTGCATTCCGGCAATTACAGCACTCGACAGACCGCGTTCCCCAACTCGGACAATCAACTGTACCGGATAGGATTCTTGCAAAGTTTCGCAAATCTGTGGTGTTTTGTCCGGACTATCGTCATCGACAATAATGATTTCTGCAACGATCCCATTTGACTTAGCGGCTTCATGAATCTGCGGAACCAATATCGGAAGATTATCAGCCTCGCAATAAGTTGGAACGATGACAGAAACTTGCGGCACCGTGTTGCTCCTGAAAATTTGTGATTAGCACGAAGATCACATGTAACACCATTCGAGTCAATTAGTTCGATGACCGTTCGCAACTTGACATTAGACGTTCACGCATTTCAGGTCCAGCGCGCTGCAGAACGCGGCCAGTAAAATTCAGCTGCAGACCAGATGACCTGCTATCGTTATGATTTTTTCGTCGTTAGGATATAGGTGATTTCGGTCGAACTGGGACCTCGGGAGATCCAGGTGTTGACAATGGACGACGCATCTTCATTCGTACCCAAGAAAACAAACACGGGATTCTGGCTGACGGCCCACACTTTCAACGATCTACAGGATCGGATTCGTGATCAGCGAGTCGTTCTGCCGATCTGCTCGCTGGGAACGCCGGTTGCTCAACTCCAAGAACTAGCCCCGCTGGTGCTTCCGCCGCTCTATCACGAAGCCTTGGACGTCGAGTTGAAATCGACCATCCTGCATCGCATTGAAGAGTGTTTTCCATTTTATCATAGGACTCGCAAGCGCGTGCAATGGAAAGGAAAAATCAGCATCGTCGAGCTACCCAAAGAACAGCACCCACCGCCGCAAGCGCCGATCGTCGCGTTTAGCGCGGACACGGCCGTTGAACAACACGGTCCGCATCTACCGTTGGCAACCGATGCGATCCAAAGCCATGCCGTGTTGCGTCACTTGACTACAGAATTCGATGATTTTCTGATCGCGCCATCCGTGAATTATGGACACTCAACGTGGGGTTTTCCGTTCGGATTGAGCATTGATTTGACTCCACCGTTGGTGACTAACTACGTCACCGGTTTTGCGAACGCGATTCATGAATGGATCGCTCCCGAAGCAGTGTACGTGGTCGACGTGAATGGTTCGATCATCCACAGACGGGCCGTCCAGGACGGTCTGGCACAAAGTCGCATTGATCGCTTGGTTTACCGATGGCTCCACGAGCCATTGGTCGAATTCGCTGCCGAATGCGGAGACCAGCACGCCGGCGGCATCGAGACTGCGTTGGTCGAACACATCAGTGAAGATCTTGTCGATCCACACTGGTGGCCTGAAAAATACATTGAGCTGGTCCTGGACCAGATGTCTTACGACACTGCCATCTTGTTGAGCCCCACTTTGCCCCGATTGATCGAATACGTCGAAGCTCGCACGCTGAACGGAATCGTGGGCGACATTCGCAATTATTGGGAAGTGGATGCGTCGCAAATGATGGACCGAATGCTAAACCTTGCAAGGAATGACGTATCGCAACTCATCCGTGCAGTCAACTGATTCGTGTCCTGGATATGAACATGCTACAAGATGGTCCTGATGTGGCGCGGCCATGTCGAGTGATCATAACCAGCCTGTACGGTGATGCCTACATTCCCGATAGCCTCGGTGCTAGTGATCTGCTAAAGTTCGCAGTCGCTCGATACTGCGTCACTGAACTGGATTCATTCGAAGATGTTCCGACATCATCAAAGCGAATCAGTGCTGACCTTTGTGACTTCTTTCACCCTGTCAGTGGTCTTGATCTTACTGGCAGTAACATTCTGGACGTTTGGTTGGTTGCCAACTCCTGTCGGACGACCCGACACGAACTCGTTTCGTAGTACGGCACAGAACAAAACTTTCCGAGAACCCAACGCTATACCAAATCGAATCGGTCTGGTTAACCGAGTTTCCGTGAATCTGGCCGACAAACACAATCCATCGTTACAACAAACTGCGAAGCGTAACGACGGTCAACTAGCTCGAACGTCACACATTGCTCCTCAATTGAAAGGGGTGGACCTGCAAGGACGACTGCACCGATTGGGACGATCACCGAATTCCAAGGCGGTTGCGATTGTTTTTCTGTCAACGGAATGTCCCGTCAGCAATGGCTGTATTCCGATTCTGAACCGGTTGGCCGATCAGTATCGCGACAAGCAAGTCGAATTCTATGGAGTCATCTCAGACCACACCGTGACTCGCAGCGAAGCATTGCATCATCACCGTCAATATAGAATTCGATTTCAAATTCTGTTTGACACATCGGGCGAATTACGTCGACAACTTGGACCAACGCACACCCCGCAAGCATTCGTTCTCGATCCGTGGGGTCGCGTGCTTTACAGCGGAGCGATTGACAATCAATACGTAGGACTAGGACGAAAGAAGCGGCAGGTAGATCAATCGTATTTAGCCAGCACTCTTGCAGCCGTCATCGCTAACCAACCGATTCGGGTAACGACCACAGAACCGATTGGCTGTTTGATTGAACAACCACAAAACGACAGGCGGCCAAGTGACATCACCTATGCACGCGACATTGCTCCGATCATTCAGGCCAATTGCGTTGACTGCCACCGACCGGCAGCCGTGGCACCGTTTCCATTGACCAACTACCAGGAAGTGAGCAAGCGAGCCAGACAGATTCGTCTGGTAACGCAGTTGCGCGTCATGCCACCATGGAAACCGATTTCCAACTTTGGCCACTTCCGCGACGAACGACAATTGTCCCGGCGAGAAATTGCACTCATCGCTACCTGGGTCGAGTCCGGAAAAGTTTACGGCGACCCGGCCAACATGCCACCACCAAAACGGTTCGTCAACGGCTGGCAGCTCGGCACACCGGACTTGGTCTTGCGAATGTCCGAACCGTTTCACGTGCCTGCCGAAGGTGCGGACATTTATCAGTACTTCGTAATTCCAACTGGCCTGAAAGAAGATCGATTGGTGGCGGCAATCGAATACCGTCCCAGCAATCCGCAAGTCGTCCATCATGCCAGTTTCCGATACGACAATTCCGGCACAGCGCGTCGACTGGACGCAGCCGATCCAAGACCAGGCTATCAGCGTTTCGGCGGTTGGGGCTTCAATTCTGGTGGCACGTTGGGTGGTTGGGCCTTGGGTGTCTTGCCGCACCGCTTCCCAGCTCACATGGGACGGTTGATCAAAAAGAACTCCGACTTCGTACTGCAAACACATTACCATCCCAACGGCAAGTCAGAGCAAGACCAGTCTATGGTCGGCCTCTATTTCGCCCCAAAGCCGGCCCATACACACGTTGGCGAACTCTTCGTCGCTAACATGAATCTCGAAATCCCGCCCTGTGAAGAACGCTACCATCATCAAGCTTCATACACGCTTCCGGTCGACACGGTCGTGCATTCCGTACTGCCACATATGCACCTGTTAGGCCGAGAATGCAAAAGCACGGCGACACTCCCGGATGGTCGAATCAAGCCACTGATTTGCATCACGGACTGGGACTTCAGTTGGCAGGAGTCGTACTTCTACGCGACGCCTTTGCGACTCCCGAAAGGTACACGCATCGATTTCGAAATCTACTACGACAATTCCGAGTCGAACCGGATGAACCCGCACTTTCCACCCAAACGCGTCTACTGGGGCGAACAATCCACCGAAGAAATGGGCGTTTGCTTCTTTGACGTCACGACTGATTGCGCCGAAGATCTAAAGGAACTGATACGGCACAACCGCGCATACACCGCACTTGAGTCTCGACAACTCTTCGGGCGCTTCGTCGGGACACCTTTAGAGCCCGGTACAGCAAACAAAATGCAGTCGTCCGACGCAACAAATTGAACGTGGAACATCCAACGTTAAAACACTTTTCGTCTAACCTGGATTATTCACACAGGCCTGATCGAGGTCTCGCAATATGCTGCCGGAGCAGTGCAAACGTGTCGAAAGAGATCCGCACGCTGTTCACGGCATGACCGTGGTTAGGTGACCGAAACTCCGGCACAGGCAGTGTTTGCCCGATCCGGCCTACACGTTCTAGGCTTTATCTCAAAACTAATTAAAACCTGAAGCACCAGAGATCTGACAGTTCACCGAATCATGTCTTCTTAGCGAACCTGTCATAAAGAAACTTCACACTCCAATAACCTAATCTCTCTTCCCTTTATATTTTTCGAGTTCTCAAATTACTAACAGTCTATGACTATTTGCAATTTACCAATCTGGAACACTCCATATTTTCAACTATTCTCATTTTGTTCAGCTAGCGGCAGTTCGATTTGCAACAAACAGAGCCTGCGGAACTTGAATAAACGGGGCTAGCTCCGGCTGCCGACATCATGGCGAGACTAAAATAAGAAGCCAACGGCAACTACACAAAATGATAAATTTTCGGTGTTCCGCTTTAAGGAAGTGGACGCGTCTCATTACGAAGCACGTCGCCACTGGAGGCAGCAAAGCCGCATCCGAAATTACCGTCATCCAATTGGCTCGGCCTACTCAATCCTGGAATTCGAAGACGGTCGGTCGCGTCCAATGAAACGGACCGCTTCTGCCTTTGGGAAGGCTGAATTGCGGGTGTCCCATTTTTGCAAAGCATTGTCCAGAAATTCAGTAAATCTTTTTATGCTAACCCTTCCGCCAAGCACAGCCAGTTTCGTGCCATCTGGATCGATCACCGCGTAGTACGGCAAACCAAAGCCGAATTGATCCTGCTGGAGTTTCCTGTTGCTTTCATCTTCAGGCGTTCCACGGTCCGTGTACAACTTTGCTAACACCATCCGTTCAAATCGCTGCACGACAGCAGGCTGGGAGAACACACGGTTCTCCATCTCCTTGCAAGCACTTCAGTATTTACCTGTAAAGTCCAGAAACACAGGCCAATTCTGCTCCTCTGCGATACTGATTGCCCGGTCGAATTGATTGTAAATCCAGGGAAGTTTCGGTCTGCCATGCTCCGGCAAGATTGCTTCCACTGAACTGCTGAGCGATCGGCCAAAGAGCCCAGATGAGAAATACAGTGCTCCCGCCAGAAAACACACAACCCAACCCAAGCGGCTGATGCTAATTTCTTCGACAAACTGCTTCTTTTTCAATCTCAACTGGCTCAGTAGGTATATAGCAGCTGCCAGTGCTAGTACCGCCCAGGCGGAAAGCACGAGGTTTCGCGAGAAAAACCGGGTCCCTAATCCTGATTCGGCCTTGACGATGAAGTAAAAAATCGTGCCCAGAACCACAAAGCCCATCGTAACTTTCACCTCGTTCATCCAACCGCCGACCTTAGGCAATCGACCGAGTAGCCCGGGAACCAAAGCAAGTACGAAGAACGGTGACGCCAAAGCAAGTGAATATGCGGCTAGACCGATGATCGGCCAAGTCCACTCGCCCTGCGTCGACCACACCAACACCTGACCCACGAATGGACCCGTACACGGCGTAGACATGACTACGAATGTTAGTGCCATGAATATAACGCCGACCAGCCCACCTTGTGCTTCGCGCGATGATGTAAACTGGACCAAGAACGTAGGCACTTGCAGCTCAAAGACGCCAAACAATGCTAGGGCCAAAATCGCCAAGATTAAAACCATCGCGAGATTGAACCACCAAAACCCTCCTAGACGCATGAACCATGGCCCCAGTAGCACACCGAGCAACGTAAATGTACAGACGATCGTGACCAAGTAGATCGTTGCCAAGGCTGGCGATGACCGACCCGTTGTCTTTGACTGATTCAAAAAGAATCCAACAGTAATGGGAACCATTGGAAAAACGCAGGGAGTCAAAATTGACACAAATCCGCTGAAGACGGCGACCAGCACAAATGTCATCAGGCTCTGCTTAGACCGCAATAAGTCATCCTCCGGACCTGATGCACCGCCTGACTGATCAGGCGATAGCTGGTTTACGTTAGTTGACTCGGCTTCCAATTTCGGATCGACAAATGACGCATGCTGTTCAACGACTTTTCCAAGTAGAAACGTGATAGGCCGCATAGACCGACATTCTGTGGATTTACAGACTTGGTATGTGACCCTCCCGCTTACTCCATAGCCGTCCGATTCATTCACTGGAAGCACTTCAAATGTCCGACTCCAGGTCACTTCGCCGTGATGCAGTTGTTGCAGTCTTTCGGCCGCCAGCTTGGTCTCCGGCGATTTATTGGGTTTGAACAAGTCGTCAATAGGTCGTAATCCAGTGATATTCTCGAGAAAAATCCTCGTGGGTTTACCAAAATTCTTCGGGTTGTGCGTCACCGCAAAGGTATGCCAATCCTGGTCCAACTTAGCGCCAACTACCAAGGTTACCCGATCACCCGGCTTGGCATTCTCCGGCGACAGCTTGAATTGCCACACAATCGGCTGCGGGATCTCATGTCCTCCGAGCAGCATGCGGACCGGCCTTGATTGAGTGTGGAATCGAATAACTGGTAAAGGCTTCTTCTTCGAAAGTTCGTCCGTTCCACCACGTCGAACCGCTGACAGTGCCACTTGAATTGGTTCCTTCAGCAGCCGGCACGTGGTTTCGGTGCAAACTTGAAAATCCAGTAAGCCGGTGATCGCAATTTGTCTAACGTCGATATTGGGTTGGATCCGGTACTTACGCGTCCAGGTGACGTGGCCATAGAACTTTTCGACGTGACCGTTAAACTCGTCCTCTTCAGATTTCGGTGCCCGATCCGACTGGAATTCATCGACAATTGGAGTCAGCCCTACCTCTTTGATTTCGATCTTAGTACCGCCACCGAAGTCACGATTGGTGGAATAAGTGTAGCTGTCCCTCGGCAAGGTGACGATAATCGCGAGCGTGACCTCGTCACCTGGCCGCGTATTCGCAGCAGTCAACTTGACTTGGACTTTCGGGTCACCGGTCGCTAGTCCTCCGAGCAATACAGAGTCCTTTCCAAACAAGTCATTGAATTGGCCCGGCGCCCGGACGGCAAACAGCGTGATACAAGCGATCACGATCGCAGCAGACAACCCAAACTGCCGGAACTTTTGGTGAACGTGCATGTTTTCAATTCCCATCCTCATGAAAAAATGAGCAACTCACAAAATCTTGATTCTAGTTGCTATGCACTCAACTGCATCGGCGTGGAGGCACCTTGTTGTTACACATATTGTTGTAATCCACCTGGACATCGCCTCGTTTGGACGCAACTGAGTTTAGGTAGTTCCAATTCCCAGACCTACAGGCTTAAGCTTTCGGGTTCTGAAACTTTGGGCCAGCCAATTCAGTAGCCCAGGCCATCGGCCTGGGTTACTGGGCGTGTTAGACCAACGCCAAGCCCCAACGAGACGCTAACAGTTGTGTATAACGACGAAGGGACGCCACCGTTTTTTTGCGAAACGGAACACTTCATGCGCTGCAACCGGTTTGACTTTGGCGTCCGTTCAATCCGGCTGGACTGACCGCAGTGGCTTATATCAGCCATAAGACTTGAAGTCCAGCCGGTGTTGTCAGAACACCGACGTCATCGAAAATACTTCTTTTAGGAAACAGGCTAAATCAGTACACTGTCTGCCTCTTGTAAGGACGATCGATTGTATGGTTGATGAGACCAATGACATGGAACAATTGCTTGGGAGTATCAGTGATGGAACTCCTTTTTCCGCCGATTGGCATGAATCGCTCCGAAAAATTCTGGGTGAATCCGCTTGTCGTCAGCTTGGGTTTTATGTAATCCCTCCTGAGTTGTTACTTTCAGTTGTGATTCCAGTTTACGACGAACAGGATTCGCTGTGCCTGTTGATCGACCGCGTAAGGGCAGTTCCAATTCGCAAAGAATTAATCTTAGTTGACGATTGCAGCACCGACGGCACACGTGAAATTCTGAAAGCTTTGGAAGCCACTGTTGCAATGCAATGCTCGAATCCCGACAGCAACTCTCTATCGGATTCGACCGCAGATTGGCTGGAACAGCTCCGAGCACAAGGCCCTGATCCATTGAACTCGATTCATGTGCACTACCACGAAAAGAACATGGGTAAGGGGGCTGCCGTACGTACTGGAATCGCAGAGTCCCGAGGCGACATTGTCCTGATTCAAGACGCTGACTTGGAATACGATCCCAGTGAATACGCTCGGCTGATGCATCCCATCATCGAGAACAAAGCTGACGTCGTTTTCGGCAGCCGCTTCTTGGGAGACCACCCGCACCGCGTCCTCTATTTTTGGCACTACCTGGGCAACAAGTTACTGACAACAATTTCCAACTGCTTTACGAACCTGAACCTGACCGACATGGAGACATGTTACAAGGTGTTCAAGCGCGAGGTAATCGAGGAAATTGGCCCCAAACTGCGGCAGAACCGATTTGGAATTGAACCCGAATTAACTGGAAAAATCGCCCGGCGTGGATATCGCGTGTACGAGATGTCAATCAGCTATTCTGGACGTACGTATGAACAGGGTAAGAAAATTGCTTGGACAGATGGCGTATTGGCGCTGTGGTATATTGTGCGTTATGGCTTGGCTGATTGAGGTTCGCGTGCTGCAGCTCAGATTGTCACCCGGCTGACTGTAGTGTAATCTTCAGTTTGAGAACATTACCGAGCTGTCAGGTAATGCACGCCGTCCACGGAATGGACACAGACAGCCGAAGTTACGTCCACCGGACATTGATCTGCCAATTTTGGAGACGACATGGGGACATCCTCCCCGAAGAATTCGAATCTAAAGCCGACTTCGTCCCCGCTTCCGAAGCGGAAAAAGCATGAAGACGAGTCGCCGCGGCCGCCATCTACCTTCCCGTGGCTGTTCGTCGTGCTGTTCTTGGTAATCGTCTTTCTGTGGGTCTGGCACAAGTCGCCTTCGAACGTTGGAACGCGTGTTCCTTACAGTCTATTTTGGAAACAGTTGGAGGCGGGAAACGTTGTCGAGGTGAGATTTCACGGTCAGGTTCTAACTGGGAAGTGGTCAGAAATCCCACTGGAATCCGAAACCGGCGACAAGAAATTGACGGATACGTTTAACACATATATTCCGCGCCCTGCATTTGAGAATCCCAAGCTGGACGAATTGCTACATAAAAAGAACGTGAACGTCGATGCGAGAGAATCAGATCCGGGCCTCGGACAAATGATCATCTGGATGCTGCCGGTGATCTTGCTAATTAGTTTTTTTATCTACACGATGCGGCGAACAGCGGATCCGATGGGCACGGGGATGCTGGGGGGATTTACACGCAGCCCAGCGAAACGGTTCCGCCCAACCGAACAGCGCACGACGTTTGATGATGTGGCCGCGATGGAACAGGCTAAGTCCGAATTGCTGGAAGTGGTCGAATTCCTGAAGAATCCGGAAGATTTCCAGCGACTGGGTGCGCAGATTCCAAAAGGTGTGTTGTTAATGGGACCGCCTGGCACTGGAAAAACCCTGTTGGCGCGAGCGACGGCGGGCGAAGCTGAAGTACCGTTCTTCTCGATCAATGGTTCCGAGTTCATTCAGATGTTCGTCGGCGTCGGAGCTAGCCGGGTCCGTGATTTGTTTCACACCGCCAAGGACAACTCACCTTGCATCCTGTTCATCGATGAGATTGACGCCGTCGGCCGTGTTCGCGGAGCCGGACTGGGCGGAGGCCATGACGAGCGTGAGCAGACGCTGAACCAGATCTTGAGTGAAATGGACGGCTTCCAACAAAACGAGGCGGTCATTGTCTTAGCGGCGACGAACCGTCCTGACGTACTCGATCCAGCCCTACTGCGTCCCGGGCGTTTTGATCGGCACGTGACCATTGATCGCCCAACCAAGGAAGGACGCGTCGGCATCTTGAAAGTCCATTGCCGCAAAGTTCCGCTGGCGGACAAGATCGGCCTGGACAAAATTGCATCCTCGACAATTGGATTTTCCGGGGCTGACTTAAGAAACCTGGTAAACGAAGCGGCCTTGAATGCAACCCGTAGCGGCAAAGACGCTGTCGACGAGGAAGACTTCGAAATGGCTCGCGATCGCGTGTTGATGGGGCCCAAACGGGAAGAGGTGTTAAACGAACACGAAAAGAAGATGACGGCCTACCACGAAGCGGGCCACGCGCTGTTGGCCTGGTTGCTGCCAGATGTCGATCCCGTGCACAAAGTGACGATCATCCCTCGCGGACGCGCTTTAGGCGTCACACAACTGTTGCCAGACGAAGAGCGATATCATATCGGCGAAAGACGGTTACATGCACAGTTGGTGATGATGCTCGGCGGTCGTGCTGCCGAAAAAGTGGTCTTTGACGAATATTCGGCCGGAGCAGAGGACGACCTGAAACGGGCAACTCAGTTAACCAGAAAAATGGTTGGACATTGGGGCATGAGTGATGCAATCGGCCCGGTCGCGTTCCGACATGGGGAAGACCATCCGTTCTTAGGAAAGGAAATCCACGAACAACGCGAGTACAGTGAGGAGACCGCTCACATAATCGATCAAGAAGTTCAACGGTTCCTGACGAATGCGTCAGATCGAGCGTTCAAGGTCCTCAGTGATCACCGCGATCAACTCGATCGGTTGGCGCAAACGCTGTTGGATAAGGAGACTTTGGGAAAAGAGGCTTTGACAGAAATTATCGGCGAACCAGTCCAAGTCACCGAGGATGCCGGCTAGTTTTTGACATATTAGACGAACACTAAGCGCCCAACTGGGCACTACTATTTGTATATAACAATGAGGGTAAGGCTCAACAAAGATGTGGACAATGGGCACCCTGCATTTTGGAAAATTCGAAAGTCGAGATAAACAGTCACGAGTTCTCAAAAGCTAACACGATGATGAATCATACGCCTGTCGCCTACGGCCCTCTTATCGATGTTCATCGCCGCGCTGGCGCTGAATTGGAAACTGTCGATGGTTGGCTGGTTCCGAGCCGCTATCCCGTTGAGCCGGAAAAGAACTCGGACGTAATCGTCGATGTTTCGCACCAAACTGTCTTTGAAATAAATGGACCGAACACCGCAACGAATCTGCGTTCGTTGTATGGCAAGGATGTACAGGTTCGATCGATATGCCTCTCTGATTCCGTCCAAGCCTATCGATTGACCGATGAACGCGCAGTCATTTTTGGAAAAACCAACGAGCCCCAGGCAATCAACGTGACTGGCGGGTGGGCATCGATTGCACTGTTCGGGCCTAACAGGCGAAAACTACTGAGTAAGATCACCGCCCTGGATTTGCGAGATTGCGCGCTGCCAGAACATCACTGCTGCCAAGGACCGATCTTCGGTGTGAATACACTGTTCGGTCGATTCCAGAACCACTACGAATTGCACACCGGCCCTGATTCAATAGAATTTCTGTGGGAAGTCTTTCTGGACGCCGGCCAGGAATTCCAATTGCAGCCAGCAGGACGAAATTTTTATTTACAGGAAATGGGTTCGTAGATGCAGACTGATTATTCGTCCTGTTTCTGCCTATCACGCAACCAGTCACTCGCACGGTTCAGCTTGCGCTTCTCGGATGCTGTCAACGAGCCGAGACCCTGAGTATGCACTTTTTCAAGCAGGGCATCCAACTGTAATTCGACTTCGACTTGCTTGTGTTCCGCACGACGGCGGTCTCGCCACTGCTGAAGCAATCCTCGACGCAGCTGGCTCGGCGTCTCCTCGGTTCGTTCCAGACTGGTATAACCCTGTGAAAAATCGTACCCCATGAAAGACTCGTCGTAACGCTCGCCCGAACGAAGCTGAAAAGACTCCTGCATATTTAACACCAACAAGATAGAGCCGATGACGACGACCCAAATTCCGTTAAAATCATCACCGTCAATCAACAACCCGCCAATCATCATCACAAACGCGAAAACGAATCCAATCCGGATGTAGATTTCGGCCCCTGTTTCACTCCCCATCCGAGAGGACAACCAAGCCTGAAGCATTCGTCCTCCATCCAGTGGAAAGACCGGAATCAGATTTACCAAGAGCAGGACCCAGTTGGCGGCGAAGATTAGAACGAGAAATTCTCGGATAACGTCGTTAGAAATATCGCCGATCGGCATCACCAATGGGTTGAGGACCGTTTGAGTATCGTATGATGACCACCAGCCCGGTATAGTTACCATACACAGAATCAGATTAACTATTGGTCCAGCAGCAGCCGTCAGGAACTGGGATGAAAATGTCCCGGCCGGTCGCACGAACGCCAGTCCACCCAACGGCCAAATCAGGATTTCGGCACCAATACCTCCGGTCACTCGCACCGCCCAAATGTGTCCGAGTTCGTGCATCAGCACGCTAAATAACAGAATCGCGCTGAACACCAAACCGAGTTGGAGATTGTCTATCCGATAGCAAAGAACAAGGATCAACAGCGGGAAACAGACGCTGACTCGCACCTGTGTGTAGAACCAGGTGCCGATCGGAAAAGACCAATACAACGAGCTTTGCCGGTTCATGGAGAATAGGACCGCATCAACGAATTGCGAGTCGGCTCAACGGGACGCCCACGCGTTGAGTTGATCGATACCGTACAGACGACCCATGACTTCCGTCGATTCTAGCAGATTAGCGAGCCGACTCGCAATTCCCTTCAGTACATGATGCTTCATCGATGACTTGCCCTAGCATCGCTGCGACGCCAACAATCACCTGCCAGGCCAACGATTCCGGCCGCAGTTCATTCGCGGTGGAAATAGCCAACACGCCGACAATGCAATCGGCTTGGCGAATCGGAACGGCTAAAGACTGCCGAGCCTGAAAACGAGCCAACCAGCTTTCTGACGTGCCCGCAGTGTACCGATCATTCGTCAATGTGACTATTGCCGGAGCTTCGTTAACGAAGGATTTGACGATTCCTAATCCCGTCTGTTCCAAGGAGACGCTTTCAGTGGCGGCTGCGAACTGTTCCTTGACACCTGGGGCCATGTCGGCAGCCGCCCTGAAGCCGATTCGCAACAATCGTTTGTCTGTATGGCGCCAAATCCCGACCGCCCTCGCCCGTGTGGCGGCCAGTAAATCATCCAGTGCCTGATCAGCCGAACGTCCTGCTGACAAACTCGCACGAATGTCGCCACTAATTTGTTGGGCCAGGACAAAAAAAGACATTATCATCAAATTGAACTGGACATTTCAAAATGTGGTTCAGCTGTTCTCAACCCCAGTACCGCTCACCATGCCAATTGAACACCGGCGTTGCTTCGACTTCAACGTCGCCGTAAACCTTGGTTTGACACGACAAACGCAACTCGTTTTCGTGACCTATCCGTCCAAAAAAAGTGCACGACATCGGCGGCGGGGCCACACTCATCTTCACGATGTTCATCTTCTCCCACAATCCCTGTTGGCTGACGTTTTCGACACCCTGATGGATCATGACCCTGCACGTGGTACACATGCCCAATCCTGGACAATGCAAGTATTTGTCAAGCCCCGCGTAGACCTCAACACCGGCCTTCATTGCCACCTTGCGCAAGTTCGCGCCGTCTTCGACTTCAACCTCTTTGACAACTTTCTTGTCTTTCACAAATTTGACAGTTGGCATTTATCTGTTTCCAATTTCCATCAACACAATTGGCAACCGCTGAACAGACTACTGATCGAATCATAATTAGCGAGAACAAAAACTTCCAGATTATAGCACTTTGCGTTTGTGCAGGCTCAATTCAATGACCCACGAACATTCGCCAACCGACTTGCCTTTCACCTGGACATTAGATTGAATGAGATCTGTTGTAAGCATATTGTGAATGGGGTTGATCAATGGAAATTCGGCTCACGACCAGCGAATGGAATCAAGCCCAAGCAGAATGGCTACTCGTAAGCGTTTTCCAATCAGACGAGTTGCCTGGTCCGCTCGCCACTTTAGATGATGCGTTAAGTGGACAGTTGACTCGACTACGCCAATCGGGAGATTTGACAGGCAAGTTGGCCGAAATATTGGCTCTCCCTGACGTTCCGGGAATTGCGGCCAAACGGCTACTACTGATCGGGCTGGGGAATCCAGCCGAGCTGCAACGGGCCGATTTTGATAAAGCGATGACGACGGCTATTCGACACGTCTCGACAAAAAAATCTGTCAGCGTTGCGGCCGCACTTCCTCACGTCTCCGGCGACTTGATATCTACGGCTGACTGTGCCCAGGCCACGGCTATCGCAGCTTGTGTCGGGTCTTTCGGGCAGGACTTGTACCGTGAGGAGCCAGGACGATTTCCTTTATCCGACGTTGAAATCCTCGTCGAAACGGATAGACGACATGCGACTGTCGCTGATGCAATCCAGAAGGGAACGATCCTGGGCGAAGCCATCAATCTGACACGTGAACTGGTCAACCGTCCTCCTCAGGAAATCTTTCCTGTTAGCTTTGCCGAGAAGGCCGAGCGTCTTGCTATTGAATGCGGACTCGGTTGTGAAGTCCTCGACGAAAATCAGTTGAACGACGAAAGAATGGGCTCGCTGTTAGCCGTAGCCTCTGGCAGCGATCAACCGCCGCGAGTAGTCGTTCTGGAACATCGCGGCGCGGACGACGATTTGCCGACTCTAGCATTGGTCGGCAAGGGAGTCACATTCGACAGCGGCGGGTTGTCACTGAAGTCGACCGACAGCATGAAAATGATGAAGAGTGACATGGCCGGAGCAGCGACCGTATTGGGCGCGATGTCGGCCATCGCCCGCCTTAAGCTACCGGTTAACGTTGTTGGATTCCTGGGCTTGGTTGAGAACATGGTCAGCGGCCGGTCTTACAAAATGGGAGATGTTTTGACTGCCCGTAATGGAATCACAATTGAAGTCTTGAACACGGACGCCGAAGGCCGGCTGGTGCTGGCGGATATCTTGAGTTATGCCATTGATCGGGGTGCTGACAAGCTGATCGATCTGGCGACGCTCACCGGTGCCTGTGTCGTAGCGCTTGGCGAAGACGTGACGGGTGTGTTTACGAACAATCAACCGTGGTGCGGTGAAGTCCAGGCTGCCGCGAAGCGATGCGGCGAGAATGTCTGGCAATTGCCAATGTTCAAACAGTATGCCGAACTCATCAAGAGTGACGTTGCGGATATCAAAAACGTCGGTGGACGCTGGGCCGGCGCGATCACGGCTGCCAAGTTTCTCGAAAAATTCGTTGGCAACATACCCTGGGTCCACCTAGACATTGCTGGTCCATCGTTTGCCTCCAGTAACAATGCTCACCGAGAAGGCGGAGGTACGGGCTGCATGGTCCGCACTCTAGTCGAAACCGCGACAACGTTTTCCGAAGAGAAGTAATCGTGAACTTCCCCTCGAACGATCGGCGAAGAGCTGTGGCATGCATGCTCAGCCACGCCAGCGTCCTTGGTATACTTCGCAAGATAAAATCAGCATTGAAACTACAGGAACACGTTGCGATCAATGTCAATTTTACACGTCTCAGAGGACCAGGTCCGGGAATTGATCGATATGCCAGCGGCCATCGACGTGGTGGACGAAGTGTTTCGTCAACTCGCTACGGGCAATGCATACAACGTTCCTCGAACACGTGCTGCTGCACCAGGCATTGTCTTGCACACGATGTCGGCCTCAGCCGAGTACTTGGGACTCGTCGGCTGGAAAGCATACACAACGACAGAGCAGTCGGCGCGGTTCCACGTCGCGGCATACGATATCGCGACCGGTGCCATGGTTGCGTTGATTGAAGCCGATTATCTGGGACAACTGCGGACCGGTGCTGCCAGTGGCGTGGCAACAAAGTACATGGCCCACGCTGATGCGATTACTGTCGGCATTTTCGGAAGCGGCCTACAAGCTCGAACGCAATTGCAAGCAATGTGCGCCGTTCGCAATATTAAATACGTCGAAATTTACAGCCGCAACGAACAACGGCGAGACCATTTCGCGCAACAAATGGCGGCCGACTGCAAGACTGATGTCGTCGCTGTCAGTCAGCCCGATCAGGCGGCAGCCGAAAAAGACATCGTCATCTGTGCGACAAGCAGCAAGACACCTGTATTTAACGGAACCGTTTTAACACCAGGGACCCACCTGAACGTGATTGGATCGAACTTTTTGGCCAAAGCCGAAGTTGACGTCGCCACTGTCAGTCGTGCCGACCTAATCGTCTGCGACAGTATCGAGCAGTGTAAACGCGAAGCCGGTGATTTTGTACCGGCCTTAGACCAAGGCATCATTGGCTGGGAAAGGATGCACGAACTTTCAGAAATAGCTGCGGGTTCCGTGCATGGCAGAAGCAGTGATGACGATATCACGTTCTTCAAATCGGTGGGATTGGCGATTGAAGACGTCGCCATGGCGGCGAAGATCATTGAGCTAGCTCACGCTCGTCATTAATTTTCCGCAAATAATATTTTATCTTCCAGACGTAATTCATTAACGGTTAGTTGGCTTCGACATAGACAGCTCTGGTGATTTCGGTGTTTGTCGACTGTATTGCGTTCATCGCTTCGACGGATTCGGTTTGTTGTCGGATTTGCGTGACGAACGGGCATCTGACTGCGCTTTCCAGCTATCCAAAGTCACTTGAAGTATGACTGACTTGCCTTCGCGGACTACTTTGACAGAAACTGTGTCGCCCGGATTCTTATCCCGAACCAGATCAACAAGTGCATCGAAGTCGGAAACAGGTTTGTCGTCGAAACTGACAACTACATCGCCCGACTTCATCTTCGCTTTAAAAGCTGCCGACCCTTCCTGAACCGTCACAATTTGACACGGACTGCCGAAAACAGACTCGAACGCTTTTACACCCAAGAATGCGGGGCCTCGATGGACAATCGTCAGATTTGGCAGGGCTCCTGTAAGTGCTTGTAAGGCTTCGTTGGATATATCATTTGTTCTTTCAATGAATATGATGCGTGTCAAGTTCGCCAGTCGTTTCACATAGCGCAGTCCCTGATCACCACCTTTCCACGACAAACCGAGTTGCAAGGCGGAAAGTGATTTCCCTAGGATAATACGATCATTGGGGTCGTAGACGCTGCTTTTGTTTAGAAAGATTCCACCAAGTTCTTGGATTTTTCCGATAGCTCGTTTCCGGCGGACGGCGACGTTCGCTTGCAGCACCGAATTGGCGCGACTAGCAATCGACCGATTCTCAGACTCGGCCAAGTCCTCCAATGCCAGTTCAGCCGATTCAACGGCATCCTCGGCGACAGAACTGTAGATATACTGTAAAATTGCGATCGCTCGGACCGTGACCTCCAGACTGTCACCTTCGGCAGCTTTGGCAAGCGGTTTGACAGCCGGTTTACCCATCCGCATGAGTGCCCGCATTGCTGCCTCACGAACCGCGAATCGCGGAGCGTCCAATTCCGCAACAAGTTGGACGACCGGCTTCACCAGGGTTGATTTCGGCAGCGGCCAAGGCGGTGGCTGCTGAGGACCAGCGCCCACAACGCATTCTGTCAAAATCAAGGCGACCAATACGGCGAAACACAAACAGTTTCGTGACATCACTGATAGTCCACACGGCATCTGCTTGACAGAATCGTTGATGTCCGAACGCTACGTTTCAAACGAATCTTGGAAGTTAAACTTTCCACCCGTTAATCGTTCTGTCATAGCTGCGGCTCGGATTGAACATGAATATATTGACAAATTCTCTAGCGCCCTACCACATTAGTTCAAAGACGACTGCGTCGCCAATTGCTTTCGCAGCCATCCAGGTCGGTCCGTAGCAATGCCGTCAACGCCCGTGAATTTCAACCTTCTCGCTTCGGAGGGTGAATTCACCGTCCAGACATAAATCTTCAGACCTGTCTGTTTGATCGTCGTGACTGAGATACAATTGATCACCCTGGAAGTGCCAAGGTCCAAGCCGTCCAGTCTCGCAGCTTTCGCTTTGCGTATCAAAGCTCTCACTGACGGTTTTCAGCAAAGAGTCAGCGTGTCCTGAGTTTGTTCTGCGACCAAGTAAACTTCGATTGCAGGCAATGCACGTTTGATCGAAGTCATCGTTTCCAGCGAAAGACCGATGACTGCGGTTTCACACGACGACCTCTGTGCCGTTTTCAGCAATGATTTCAACTCGGGTACAATGTCTGAACCGCATTTGACTTCGATAAATAAGCGTTTTCCATCGGAAATTGTTGTCAGCACTTCGGTCAACGTTGGAATTTGTTGTCCCACCCACTGTGCTGCTTTCCAACGACCGACATCCAGCGCCTTCAGTTCTACCAACGTCTGTTCTTTCACAAACCAATCGACCCCCGCGACTTTCTTCGTGTATGGCGACGATCGTGCCGTCTCTGAAAAGAAATACGTCGACCTCGACGGCATCGGCCTACTGCAGCCAAGCCAGATTGATTGCGGCCAGCGTATTCTCCGGCACAGTGTGAGATGCCCCACGATAGCCGATTATCTCGACCCCGGCCCCGATCGCAGCACTGAAAACCGAAACGATACAGACGACCATAATCCGCAACCATCCAAACGGATGTGATTTTTGACTGTCACAAATTTGGATCGAAATCGGACCAAACATGATCCTTGACGGTCCTGCGTAGCACTCCTACACTCGCACTGTTTGAAAGTATTTTCACGCGATACTATCGGCACATTTAATCGAGGTCCACACGCTTGCAAATTAGTATCAATGAAGAAATCAAGGAAGTCGAAGCCGAGACCACCGTGGCTGAACTCCTGATACAGCTTAACATGCAACCCCGCTATTTCGCGGTGGAACGCAACTGCGAACTAGTGCCACGAGCGGAATATATCCGTTGCGTCCTTCAGCAAGGTGACCGGCTGGAAATCGTGACTCTGGTCGGTGGGGGATAAACAGTGATGATCACTGAAACCGAAACCAACAAATCAATCGACGTGAAATCCGATACACGACTGGTCCTGGGCACACACGATTTCCACTCGCGTCTGATCGTGGGAACGGGAAAGTATGCCACATACGAATTGATGCAGGATTGCCTGGCGGCCAGTGGCGCGGAAGTGATCACAGTAGCCGTCCGCCGCGAACGGCTGGTCGATGTACACGGCCGCAACATCATGGACTTCATCGATTTGGACTGTTACACCATTCTACCCAACACGGCCGGATGTTTCTCGGCCGAAGATGCCATCCGCGTTGCTCGCCTGGGCCGCGAAATTCTGAAAAGTCTGGACAATCCTGGAGCAGACTGGGTCAAACTGGAAGTGTTGGGCGATAAGCGAACGCTTCTGCCCGATCCTATGGCGACAATTGAAGCGACCCGAAAACTAGCCGATGAAGGCTTCCAGGTACTTTGCTACACTACCGACGATCCGATTACCGCTCGTCGGCTGAAAGAAGCCGGAGCAACGTCGGTCATGCCGGCCGGAAGTCCGATTGGAAGTGGTCAGGGAATCCTAAATGCCAACAACATTCGGATTTGCTTGGAATACTTGAAGGAAAATGATCCGGATTATCCGGTCATCGTCGATGCCGGTGTCGGCACGGCCAGCGACGTTGCGTACGCCATGGAACTAGGCTGTGATGGAGTGCTGTTGAATACGGGGATTGCGGGAGCCCGCAATCCCCTGACAATGGCTCACGCAATGAAGAATTCGTGTCTTGCCGGTCGGCTCGCATTCTTAGCAGGCCGTATCCCCAAAAAACTGTATGCAGCTGCTTCAAGCCCCGAAGCGGGAATAATATCAGCCAGTAAACGGTGAGTGCGGCACTTGCACTTGAATCTCGCCATTAACAACTCGGACAGGAAATGAGTCGACCTGGACCTTGGCATCTGGATTGTCCACCCAGGTCCCGTCTTTGATGCAAAATCGCCAAGCATGCCACGGGCAGGTGACCACCTCGGTCTCGAGCCATCCTGTCGAGAGCGACGCTCCCATATGCGGGCAGGTATCGTTGATCGCACAATACTCGCCCTGCACATGAAAAACGGCCACCATCCTTCCATTGATCGGAAACGCACGTCCTTCGCCTGCCGGAATATCACCGACTTGCGCGACGCTTTGAAACTCAGTCATCCGCAGCTCTCATCGGGACGATCGGACAAAAGTTCAAGCATTGTAGTAAAACGCAAGCGGTCTGTCCTCTCTGTTGACGTACACGGGAAGGATGTGAGAACCTTTTGCTGAGGACGTTTTCGTCGTGAAACGCATTGCTATCATTTTTGAATTCGGTACGCTGTATGGTGGCGAGCATTCGATGCTGGCAGTCATTGATCGTCTGGCCGGCCAGTGGTTCGAATTCGTTGCTATCGCACCCCAACACGGAAGGTTGGCGGATGCAATCCGCCAACGCAGTATCCGACACGTCCCGCTACAATTGCACGATGCACGCGGTGAACGGTTGTCTCGCAATGCAGCTCGAAATAGTCTTGTCGACGCGATTGCTCGCTGTTCGCCTGACGTCGTTCACGCCAACAGCCTGTCCATGAGCCGATTGACCGGTGCGATTGCGGATGAGATGGCGATTCCCTGCATCGCGCATTTGCGAGACATCATCAAGCTGACCAAAGCGGCCATTAACGATCTGAACAGCAATCGGCTGTTAATCGCCGTTTCACAAGCCACACGAAACTTTCATGTCGAACAAGGCTTGGACGCGGCAAAAACACTCGTCCGATACAACGGAGTTGACTGTGATCGCTATCATCTACGGCCGCCAACCGGTTGGTTGAAACGCGAATTCAATCTGCCGAACGACTGCTTCCTGGCTGCGACCATCGGTCAGATCGGGCTACGGAAAGGTCAAGACGTATTGGCAGAAGCAGCCGTCCTCGCGGCTGAGCATTTGCCCGACAATTGTTATCTGCTCGTTGGCGAACGTAACTCTACGAAACGCGAAAGCGTCGACTTTGAAGCCAACGTAGTCGCTTGCTTCCAACACGCCGGGCTTGATAAAAATTTTCGTTGCCTGGGATTTCGTGAAGACATCCCGCGTTTGATGAACGAAGTCGACCTATTGATCCACCCATCCCATCAGGAGCCGTTTGGACGGGTGCTTCTAGAAGCAGCTGCATCCGAACTTCCAATCTTAGCGACCGACGTTGGTGGAACAACGGAAATTCTTCAAGACGGTGATTCAGCCCGCTTAGTTCCGCCTGGAAACGCGCAAGCGCTTGCCGACGCACTTATCGACTTACATAGTAACCCATCAATGCGCACGCAATTTGCGAGAAAAGCCAGAAGCTGTGTGCAGTTGACATTCAACATTGACCAAGCGGTACGCGAATTGGTGGACGTGTGGAGCCAGACCGCAGGTTCAGATACCAATCAGCTCTGCTTTTCAGACTGATGGAATTCCGGCCAGTGCTGCCATGCGTAAGTCCATTCCATCCACATTCGCAGAAACGACCACAGCAATCGCATTTTGGAAAGTTGCTCGGACGACAGCTTCGACTGGTGCTGAACTGACTCGTGAGTAGCGGCAGCCAGTTGCCAACGTTGGGACAATTCGCAGACCATTCCGTCAGCCGTCAAATCGGGTTTTGAATCGGTCACAAGGAAACCGGCTGCTTCGGCCATTACAAACATTTCAAACAATTGACTGCGGTACGGGTCAAGTTCTAATGGCTTCGTCGCCGCCTCGGCCTTCAAAAGTAATGACTCAACCCGGTCAATTACATTTTTTGCCAGCTGGTTTGAAACGGCCACTTGCCCCTGCATTACTCAAGTCACCTTATTGAAACGTCGTTCAAATAAAACTGAGCTGTATTGTTAGCTGCACAACCACAGCTAACGCGTCGGGATCCGATTTGTCAACCTGAAAGTGCACAATTCGAAAATTGCTGATACAAATGGCAGCTTAGTACAGCCTTGAGCGAACAGGGGCCTGGGAGACTGGTAAATTGAGCCGAGCGATCGTTCTTGACCTCACCTTAGCCACAGACATCGCTGTGCCGCGAATAGAAATCGTTGACTTTCACAACTGGCTGCTCTACTGTGTGAAGTCGCCATAGTGCAGGAAGCCTGTATTGAACGGACAGCTTTGAACGTGTCTGTATGATGAAGTGAAAGGACTCTGACATGGTTCGTCCCGTGACTCTGTTTACCGGCCAATGGACTGATCTCCCATTGCAAGAACTTAGCAAGAAGGCTCGCGAATTCGGATACGATGGATTGGAATTGGCGTGTTCGGGCGATCACTTCGAAGTCGACAAAGCTCTGTCCGACGACACCTATTGTAATCGCAAGCGCGAACTGCTGGAAAAGTATGACTTGCAGTTATATTCCATTTCCAACCACATGGTTGGGCAGGCGGTGCTGGACAATATCGATGAGCGACATAAGGCCATTTTACCAGAATACGTGTGGGCCGACGGCAATCCAGCGAACATCAACGAACGAGCTATCGAAGAAATGAAGAACACGGCCCGAGCAGCTCAAAAATTAGGCGTTAGCGTCGTGAACGGCTTCACCGGTTCCAGCATCTGGCACTTGGTTTACGACTTCCCACCCACTCCGCATGAAATGATCGATGCCGGATTTGATTTGCTGGCGGATCGCTGGAATCCGATTCTGGACGTCTTTCAGGAATGCGGAGTCAAGTTCGCTCTGGAAGTTCATTCGACAGAAATTGCTTTTGACATCTACTCAGCCGAACGGACTTTGCAAACGTTGGACAATCGCGAAGAATTCGGGTTCAACTTCGATCCCAGCCACCTGATCTGGCAGGGGGTCGACCCGGTGGAATTCATTCGGTACTTCCCTGACCGCATTTACCATGCTCACATGAAAGATGCATCGGTCACGTTAAACGGACGTACGGGGATCAATTCCAGTCATCTACCGTTCGGCGATACTCGACGTGGTTGGGACTTTCGAAGCGTTGGCCGAGGCGGTGTTCGCTTCGAAGAAATCATCCGCGCACTGAACACCGTCAATTACAACGGCCCGCTGTCGATCGAATGGGAAGACAGCGGAATGGAACGCGAGCACGGCGCTCGCGAAGCGTGCCAGTTCATAAAAAATATTGACTTCGAATCATCTTCGCAAGCATTCGATTCGACGTTTCGCGAATAAGCGAGCTGCGTGTCAGTCAAGAAAAAACCACCGTCATTTCGGTGGCTCTTTCTTCGTTCGCATAAGAACAGCCTTGGAAAAACTCGGCTTTCTGCAGCCGTCCGTTTGGCCTAAAATGTCGTGGCGTGACTTTCAACGTCAGTCGGTCCGGGACAGATTTAGACGGCTCATGAGCACGTTGCAAAGATCGTGTCCAGTGCACGGTCCACTCACAACATTGAAAGTTTTGGTGACGGTGACAGCCGTGGTCAGCCTGCGGGTTGCGCCGGCGTTTCCGGACGCCGGGTCAACCGCTAAACATCTCAGGAGATCGGAAGACAGACTGCATCTGTACCAAGATCAACATCGCCGGTTACACAAAAAGTTTTCGGAGTCTCTTGAGAAGCTGTCGCAATTCTGTGACGACAAAGGATTTTCCGACGCAGCGACTTCAATTCGCACACTGACTTCTCCGTCGAAGACGAACGGGATTGAGGTTAAGCCGTTACCACGGCAGGTCCAGCCCAAACTACCTGCCGACCTGCCAAAAGATGAGCGAGATTGGCGCTCACAGCTGCGATTTCTGCGTAACGATTATGCCAAAGACTTGTATGCATTGTCGCGGCGGTCCTTGAGAGCCGGCTATCCCAGTTTTGCATACAATACTCTTCGAGAAGTTGCCTTGCACAATCCCGATCACCGTACCGCTCGGCAACTGCTCGGGTACAAACGGCTCGGTGATCAGTGGGTAACTCCGTACTATGCCCGAATGCTCCGCAGCGGAAAAGTCTGGCACGACACATTTGGTTGGCTCCCGAAAACTCACGTCAAACGGTATACCGACGGCCAACGATATTACAAACGCCGCTGGATAAGCACCGCCAAAGAAGCAGAACTGCGACGTAGTTTTCACAATGCCTGGGAAATCCGCACCGACCATTACCTAATCAAAACGAACTACAGCTTGGAACGCGGCGTTGAACTAGGGAAAACGTTGGAAGATTTTCATCGTTTTTTTCATCAGACTTTCGCAAGCTTCTTCAATACTCCTGAACAAATGCAAAAACTGTTTGAAGGTCCGCTTAATGGCCATGGAAACTGGGGACCGGCTCGACCAATGAAAGTTCACTATTATTCAACGCGGGAAGAATACAATCAGCGTCTTCGCAAAAAAATTCCTCAGATCGCAATTACGAACGGTCTGTATTTGACCGACAACCGAACAGCACACTTTTTCCATGCCGACAATCCGAAAACAAGTGCCGACGCCACACTCTTCCACGAAGCGACTCATCAACTTTTTTTTGAAAGCCAGCCGATCAATCGGCGGATTGGCGAGAAAGAGAATTTCTGGATTGTTGAAGGTATCGCCTGCTACATGGAATCCTTCAAACGCGAGCTGAATGGCTTTTCTTTAGGCGATCCTCACTACATCCGTTTCCAGGCGGCCCGAATTCGATATCTGGAGAACAAGTATTACGTTCCACTGGCCGAGTTCGCCAGTATCGGTATGATGCCGTTCCAATCCGACCAAAAAAACATTTCGAAGAATTACAGTCAAGCATCTGGTTTATCGCTGTTCTTTATGCACTACGATGACGGACGATACCGCGACGCATTGATCGAACACTTGTCACAAATCTACAGCGTCAACACTCGCCGCTACCCGCGCGTGCAATCGCTGGCTGAACTGACTGAAGTCAGGTTTGAAGAACTGGACCGACAATATATCGAGTACACCAAAAAGGTGCATGAAGCAATGGCCCAAAATACCGCACAAGGCCGCTAGTCGAGCATCTTAGTTCCGCAGTAAAGTTGTCCACAGTTTGCGCGGATGCAACACATCCGCACTAAATCTGCGTGGTCTGCGGACACAAACTTAACTCATTTTGTGCAGCAACGATCCGCAAATGTAGACATTGTCACCGACAATCTCGATCTTGGGACGATCCAACTGAGGTAGACTAGGAATGTCCTGACGACCAATACCTGCAATTGGCACAATTGCCGTATCGCCTCCGATAAGTTTTGGAGCGATAAAGACGTGCACTGCGTCAATCAAGTTTTGATCGAAGAACGATCCCAACAATCTACCTCCTCCTTCAACCAGAACGTTTGTCATTCCTCGCCGACCCAATTCGTGGAGCAGGCCAGTTAGAGCCGGTCGTGTTTGATCTGTAATACTCAAAGAACAAGACGGCGGAATTTGCAACACCTCGACCCCAGCCTCCTCCAGTCGGCGGACATTGGCTGTAACTGCCGCAGAGCTCGCTGCTACCAGCACCGGAGCTTGATCAATGGATCGGACCAGCTGCGAATCGACGGACAAAACCGCTCGGCTGTCAAGAATAACCCGTGTAGCGACGCGTGGACCGCGCGGCCGAGCGGTGAGCTGTGGCCCGTCCTTCAGAGCTGTCGTCGAACCAATCACAATCGCATCCATTCGGCCGCGCAGCCTGTGAACGATTTCGCGAGACTGCTCGTTCGAAATCCACTGGGACGCACCAGTGCGTGATGCGATCTTCCCATCCAAAGTCATCGCCCACTTGGCGTGCACATAGGGCAGGCCGGTCGACACGAGTTTAACGAACGGAGCATTCAACGCTCGTACGTCAGCTTCGAGCAACCCAACCTCAACATCGATCCCAGCGAACTCGAGTTCTCGGACCCCGGCCCCATTGACGTGAGCTGCCGGATCCTTCATACCGACGACCACCTTGCGGATTCCGGCTTCGATAATTGCCGTCGTGCATGGCGGAGTTTTTCCGTGGTGGCAACACGGTTCCAGTGTGACAAACAACGTCGCTCCAGACGCTCGAATACCAGATTCACTTAACGCGTTGATCTCGGCATGTGGCCCGCCAAATCGTTGATGGTGCCCTTCGGCGGCAAGGTTCAAATTTTCATCAACGATCACCGCACCAACCGCCGGATTCGGTTCGACGAAACCGATCCCACGTGAAGCTAACGCAATCGCCCGCTGCATGACGGACTGCTTATCGGCAAATTGCACAGTCATCAGGAAAGACAAGACTTGATCGGTTCAACGTCGGATACTGAGTCCAGGCCATATGATTTAATGTTCGACTTGTCGCTTTCGACTTTCAACTAATCCTGCCCTGGAATCCACAATTTCTTGCCGGTTTCTACTTCTTCTGGGGATTCTGGAGTCCACAGGCCAGAATTGAGGGTCACTCCGGCCGCAGCTTCTGGGACCTGAGCTGATCCCCACGGAATTGGGATCTCGTATAAGGCGACCACAGATTCCAGGTGCTGACGTAGTTGCGGAAGTTTCGGGACATAGAACTCCCAAAGGTACTTCAATAGGGGGCTCAACTCGGGGTCACTTGGATCTTCAAGCCGTAGCGACAGTTCGCGTAGTCGCCAATTCATCTCTATCTCGAACGCCTGATTCTGGCCCTGAGCCGACTCGCACCCTCTGGCAATCCAAGAGAATGCCTCGTCGCGTCGCGATTGTTTTTGGCAAAGCTCTGCCAGAATCGTGTAAATACGATTCGTATCAACCATAGCGAGGCAGGCCGGTCGCGAAGCAATTTCTGTCGACACTTTCTCCAAGAATCCTTGGTGTTCAGTCAATAATGCTCGATTGAACGAATGTTGTACTTGTTCGTCGCTCAGCTTCGGAGTGGGCAATCGATGCATTTGCATGATCGAGAGCAAATTCAACTGAGTGTTTTTATCCACTTCGATGTCGCCGGGACTCGGTAATTTGAGTCGGTCGCACATCGCGGGCAGGTCAAAAACTGAGCCGACACGTTCGCAGGCAGCATCCAACAGATACAGAGATGCCATCAGCGGAACTTTTAGGTCAGAATCTCCCGCAGCTTCGAGCGGCGGTTTTCCGCCGAGGGCCGTCGACGGAATCCGCGGCCATTCGACGTCGATGAAATGGTCCCATTGTTGCTGCTTGATCCGTCTCTGATTTACAATAGGTGTCTTGGGCGCAAAATGCCGCTGCAAATGCAACGGACGGAAGTCTTTGTAAACAAAACCCAGAACCTGCTCGTCATCATTTCCGGCCGGCTCGACGGCTTCCACTTCGTCCCCTGCAACTTCGCAGAACAATTGCAATGCAGCATCGAATTCTTTTCCTTCAATGCCCGAGACAATTGCCTCAGCTGGCTCGTCTGTTTCAGTATTGCCCGTGTAGACGGCAACCTGGGCCTGGATAACCGGCAGGGTGTCGAGGTCGATTTCTGTCTTCGTCAACTCGCCCAATCGCGGCCGGTCCAAGACTTGAAAAACTCCCTCAGGTAATGAATCGGCTGGGTCGTCGTCCCCAGACGGTGAAACCAAATTGATGCGTGCGAACTGCTGTTGATCGTCAAGCCACGTCAACAGCTTGGCGACCGACTTGACACCGAACTTGGACTGGACGATGTTGAGGTGTTGCTCTGCGGAATTCATGTCGAGCAGTTGAGCGATTGTCTCGCATTCAACAGCGGTTTCAAAATCGTCGTGCGATCGAGCGGCTTGGTGGAGTGCTTCTGCGGCATATATTTCGTCCCCGTCCCAAGCGCGGCACAGACCTGCGTTCTGCCACAGGACTGAAACATGGGCAATCGGCAACTCAGATTGCTGCTGTGCCAATTCCGTAAATCGCTTGGCCGCGGCATTCCAACAACCACTAATCGCAAGTTCGCTGGCTGCGTTCACCTCGTTTTGAATTCCTGCCGGACCGGTGTACTGCTTTATTTCATGGACGCCGCGCAGCGGATACAGGGTTTTGCTGTCACTATCGAACCTGAGCAGTTCTAGAAAAATTGGCTTCTGATCCTCGACCTCGGCCAGCATCATGGCCAGAACCAAATGCTGCCGCGCCGCCATTAGCTTGCCTTTTGCCAGCATGTGTGCGGCAATCGCGACGGCGAGATGCGAGATCATATCTGGCACAGCCTCGCGGCAGTGCTTGAAGGCTCGTTCAATTACCGTTTTAGACTGTTCATATCCATCCAGTGAAAACGTGACCGTAGCATACAACGCGACGGCCGTCAGGTGATCTGGATGTTCGTTGAGTAGTTGTCGAAGAACGTGCTTCGCTTCCTGGACACGTTCTAGTTCGAACAGGATTCCGGCCCGCGTGATCCGAATCCATAGGTTGCCCCGATGGATTTTTTCGACACTATCTAAAGCCTGTAGCGCCATGCGAATCTGGTTATTGTCCCGCAACTTCGCGATTCTGGACATATCGTCCACGAGGTCGTGACAACAGAACTTCGCCTTCTTACCGCTTCCACAGGGACATGGTTGATAGACATCAATAGCCATCGAGCTTTCCGGTTCTGAAAAATCCTGAAGTGATCCGTCTAACCGAAGGCTATCACACTTCGTGGACATCTACGATCTGACCAGCGTCCAATTGTATGACCGACTAGAAGCAGCCATCGTAGCAGATCTAATAGAATTTAATAGACACCCACAGACCACGATCCGTGGCCATAGACTCCGCAGGCTCAATATAGCCAGATCGCATGCGTGCCGGTCTAGGGCCAAACAATGGTTCCAAATTGATAGAGGTCGTACAGTCTTCTCCTTCCGACCAACCTGTACATTTAAAACAACCGTCATTTCTAACGGCCTCTATCGGGAGAAATGCGAACTTGTTGCCTTTCGTCAACCTTTTGAAGCCGTGACCGGATAGGATGAGCTGTACGAATAACTCCTTGTCACGAGGAAAACTATTTAAATTCAGTACGGGTCGGCACCATGATTTCCACAAACGCTCGATTAGCAAACCTGGAACAAACGATCGCTGAATTGGAGGCGATGGACGACTGGCACAGCATCGTGTTAGCTCGAGCCGACATTGGCATCTTTGACTGGCCACTGCAAACAAACAAGATGTATCTTTCGCCCTCGTTCAAAAAAATTCTCGGTTATGATGAGCACGAATTTCTGACTGAGCTTGATACCTGGTGGCCCCTTTTTCATGCTGATGATTGCGATCAGGTCGCTTCGGAAATCGAAGCCGCCATCTGCAGCGGATCGGACAAATACCGAGCCTTGCACCGCATGAAACACCGAAATGGAACTGTTATTTGGTTCCTTTTTCGCGCATCGATTCTGCGATCAAAAAACCGGATGCCGACTCGCATGATTGGCGCCGCAATTGACGTCTCCGACGTCAAGATTCACTTGTTTAAACCATTCGAGACCGTGGCGGATTGACTGCATTTCGTCGTCGAGATAACCCGCGGTCCGCTGGAAGCCGGATACGTTAATCTATCGGGTGGGAAGCTGTAACAGCACTCTATGTTCGGAACCGATCGCCGTGTGTAGTGGCTTTTCAGGATCGGCGATAATCTCGAATTTCCGTTCTGCTGCGACCGGCATAACCGGACTAGTTGCCCCGTTGACAGGAACCGTTTCAACTGTCGATTGATCCCCGCGTCAGCATTTGTCCGATGACAGTAAGCACAGCTGGACGATTCATCGGCCGGGTCAAGTCCTCGATTTTCCGTATTACTCTACAGGAAATTTTTACGCAGACTCAGCAATTTATCAAATAGTGGCCACGTGATCTGGGCAGCGTGGAACGGAG
>CAUZSN010000022.1:0-30019 GCA_963582345.1 Planctomycetota bacterium | reverse complement strand
GCAACCTGATCTTTTTGCCACTCGGATTGGTCCTGCTGTGTGGTGTTGCAATTGGTGTGGGGACTATGATTGCTGCGCTCAACGTCGCCTACCGCGACTTTCGGTACGTCGTTACCTTCCTGATGCAAATTTGGATGTTCGCTACGCCAAGCATTTACATGGATCAAGCGGCACGACCGTATACGGAAAATGTCACACAAGTTGCTGCAGCGGATGCATCGACCGTACAGACTTCGACGGTCGTAACCAAAACCACAGGACGCCAGTCAGACATTTTCAGGTCGTTGTTGAATCTTAATCCGATGACGCCGTTGATTAATTTTTTTCGCGCCACGCTGTTAGGACAACCGCTTCCCTGGAAGTCGTTTTGTCTGTCGTCAGTTCTCATTGGCGGAATACTGGTCGGTGGTCTGCTGTATTTCCGTCGTGTAGAAGATTCGTTCGCAGACATCATTTGAAGCTGGGGGATGTGTGATGACACTGGCGATGAAAATCGACGGTCTTGGGAAACGGTATCGTCGCGGTCAGTTCATCAATCGATTTTACTATCGCACCTTGCGCGACGATGTTGGCCGTTGGATGTCGATTGCGCGCCATTGGTTGGGACGACAGGTAGAACCGTCATGCGTCTCAGATGAGTTCTGGGCTTTGAAAGATGTGGATTTGGAAGTAGAGCATGGAGAGGTCATTGGAATTATCGGCCGCAATGGGTCCGGAAAATCCACATTGCTAAAAATACTGGCTCGTATCACCAAGCCGACGGAAGGCACGGTGCGACTGCGAGGACGCGTGGGGTCATTGTTGGAGGTTGGGACTGGTTTCCATCCAGAACTGACCGGACGGGAAAATATTTTCTTGAGCGGTGCCGTGCTGGGGATGCGGCGGCACGAAATTCGCGAGAATTTCGACGCTATTGTAGATTTCTCGGAAATCGAAGACTTCCTGGACACCCCTGTCAAACGTTATTCCAGCGGGATGTATGTAAGACTTGCCTTTGCCGTGGCGGGTCACTTGCAGCCGGAGATTCTACTAGTTGATGAAGTCTTGGCGGTTGGCGATGCCTCATTCCAAAAGAAATGTTTGCGTAAGATGGGCGACGTCGCTAGAACCGGCCGCACCGTGCTCTTCGTCAGCCATAACATGGGAGCGATTACCAAGCTCTGTACATCGGTCGTGCGTCTGAAACACGGCCGCGTTTGCGAAATTGGTGCCGCATCTGACGTGGTAACGGCCTATTTGACGGACGGTGAAAGTCTGGCACATGTTAACTTGATGAAGCATCCGGACCGCCATGGATCGGGTGCGGTGCGCTTTCAAGCGGTGGAATTTCAGGATGCTGTTGGTCGGTCGAGCGATGCGATTCAAAGCGGTTCGCCCTTGTGTATCGAGATACATTTTGAAAACACCGCGGGCTACGAATTAAAGAACATTATATTGACGTTGGGCATCAACGATGAATTCGGAACTCGTATTACTCAACTGAACAGTGAAGCCAGTGGTACAACGATTTCACGGTTACCGCCCGGTTTAGGAAAATTTACCATTAAAATCGCGCGGCTCCCACTTTCGTCCGGACGTTACGGAGTCAACTTGTTTTGTTCAGTCAATGGAGAAATCTCGGATTGGATCATCGAAGACGTCGCTCACTTTAATGTGTGTGATGGAGACTTTTTTGGAACAGGAAAGCAATTGCCTGCTGGACAAGGCAAGTTACTAATCGATCATCAATTCCAATTGTGCCAACGGAAAGCGGCGTAGTACAGCGCCTTATCGCAGCGGTGCTCTTTTGTTCATAGTCCAGCCTTTAGGTGGAAGGGAGTTCGGACACGATGTACTCCGACTCGCTTTGAAGATTGGAAACAGTCTGATGTTGGCACGGACGCTCAACAAATTAGCGGGTTTAGTGAAAAAAAAGTCATGGGCTCTAGATCGGCTCGACAAAAAACTGGCCCGATTCATTCCGCAAACAGGCGGTTTTTTTATCGAAGCCGGAGCCAATGACGGCGTTGAGCAAAGTAATACACTGTTTTTCGAACGCTATCGGCATTGGACAGGATTGCTGATCGAGCCGATTCCGGAATTGTATGCCAAATGCGTTGTCAATCGTCCCCACTGCGTTGTCGAGAACGCCGCTTTGGTCTCTCTCGACTATACGTCGACGACAATTGAAATGCGTCACTGTAATTTGATGTCGTTGGTTGTCGGCGCTATGAAAAGCCAACAGGCGGAGGACGAGCACATTCGCGTCGGGGCCGCAGTTCAGGGGATGGAGCCGTATAACATTCAAGTAGCGGCAAAGCCTTTGAGCATGATTCTTGACAAACTTCAAATTCAGCATGTCGATTTGCTGTCACTGGATGTCGAAGGCTTTGAGCTTCAGGCGCTTAAGGGGCTCGATTTTTCCCGGCACCGCCCAGAATACATGTTGATTGAAGCCAGGTTTCGGGACGAGATCGAAAAATTTCTCGACGGTCGATATGTCGCGGTAGCGGAGATGTCATCTCGCGACATCCTGTATCGGGTTCAAAGTAATTGACAATGCGGTTTCTAATCGTCAATAGCCATTATCCCGCTTTCCTTGACTGGTTTTATGCGCGACATCCTGGTCTACCCGATCAATGCTATGCCGTCCAATTAGATGCACAAAATGCCAGCTTATTCGGCGTTAGCGACTTTTTTCCGCGCAACTTGAACGCCTTGGGTCACACCGCCAATGAATTGCACATCAACAACTGCCATTTGCAGGCTGCTTGGGCGCGAGAGCACGCTATCCCGTTTGTCAATGGTTTTCGGTATTGTGTTAAGCTTCGCCGAGGATTTGTTCCTTGGGTGCGTCGTGAGTCCAGTACAAAGTGGATGTGCGATGTTCTGGCAGCACAAATTGAACACTTTCGTCCTGATGTAATTCTTTCTCATGTTATTGACGGCATTCACCCGCACTTTTGGACGCGAATGTCTCGACATTACAAACTGTTGGTCGGACAAATTGCCGCACCATTGGCTCGTAGGACAGATTTGCGACCGTTCGATCTGTTACTATCATCTCTGCCAAATTATGTGCAGCGCTTTCAACAAGCGGGACGGCAGTCAAAACTGTATCGATTGGCGTTTGATCCAAAAGTCTTGGAAGAATTGGGAGACGTACAAGCATCGATTGACGTGTCATTTGTCGGCAGTCTGTCGCCCGCCCATCGGGGAAGAATTCGATGGCTCGAACATTTGTGTCGCCGTGTTGACGTCAACGTTTGGGGCTACGGTTACGATCAGTTGTCCAAGAATTCACCGATACGCAAATGTTATCGAGGAACGGCGTGGGGTGTGGACATGTATCGAATTATACGGCACTCGCGGATGACTTTGAATTTTCACATAGGCATCGCCGAGTGCTATGCGAACAACATGAGACTTTACGAGGCAACGGGTGCAGGCACGTTGCTGGTTACAGATCACAAACAGAATCTCACCGACATGTTCGAACCCGGACATGAAGTGGTTGCCTATCAAACGTACGACGATTGTCTGGATCGGATTCACTACTACTTGAACCACGAATCAGAGCGGCAGAAGATCGCGGCTGGTGGCCAAGCACGCACGTTGCGTGAGCACACATATGGCATACGCATGCAGGAACTGGTGGAGATTGTCGAGAGATACCTCTGACAGTGGCGGAACCGCGAAGTGAATGCATTCTCACGTAATCTCTTGAAGGACGTATTGCCACCGGTACTCGTTCGATTGATCCGACGTCGACTGATTCGTCCTCCGTGGGGGTACTTTGGCAATTACACCACTTGGAACGATGCGAAAGGAGATTCTGACGGGTATGACATGCAGTTCATTCTTGAACGCGTGAAGCAATCACTGGCGCTTGTCCGCGATGGCAAAGCGGTCTATGAACGCGATGGATTTCTATTCGATCACATGGAGTATTCGTTTCCGTTGCTGTCCGGTCTACTGCGAGTCGCTTCGTCCAACGGGAACCGGTTGAATGTCCTGGATTTCGGCGGGTCGTTGGGGAGCACATACTTCCAATGTCGTGAGTTTGTGAACGGGCTTGAGGAATTGCATTGGAACGTCGTGGAACAGCCATCGTTCGTTGAATGCGGTCAACGGCATTTTCAGACAGATCAACTCAGGTTTTATTCCAACTTGGATTTATGTCTTTCAGAGCAAGCCATCAATTTGATCCTCATATCCGGTACATTACCCTATTTGCAGGCTCCGTATGAATTTCTGACCGAGGTTATTGCTCACCAGGTGACAAATATAATTATCGATCGCACACTGATTTTTGAGTCTGGCCGCACGGATCGCTTAACTGTGCAGTGTGTGCCATCGCACATTTATGGCCGGCAAGTTAGTTATCCGGCGTGGATCTTCAGCCGTTCGAGGTTGTGCGACCAGTTCCGTGACTATCGGCTTGTAGCTGAATTTAATGCCATTTCGAGGCCCATTGATCTAGGCGATCTGATGGCCTACGACCGTGGATTTATTTTTACCCGTGACGAGCAAGTGGCGATTTGCGATAGGCCGTTGGACGGAAAACGTCATGACGAATTGTGATGCGACGGAACATTTCGTCACCTTGTTTGACAAGAATTTCTTGCCCCAGGGAATGGCGCTCCACCATTCACTCTGCCGACATTCCGCGACGGCTCAACTATGGGTTGTGTGTCTGGACGAACAAGTCGAACAGCATCTAAGCCAACTGAACTTGGACCGCTTGACTTTGATCCCTTTGTGCGCCATGGAACAAGAACACCCACGATTGATACAAGCTAGGTCTGATCGAAACTGGCGTTCTTACTGTTGGACACTTTCGCCGTTTGTCTTGCAGGCGGTATTTGACCGAGAACCATCCGCTCGGCGCGTGACGTATTTGGATGCCGACCTGTTCTTCTTTGACAATCCCGACATCCTGCTACGAGAACTTGACACGAGTGATCGACACGTGCAAATTACCGAACACGCGTATGCTCCGGAATACGACCAGTCACGGATCAGCGGTCGATTCTGCGTACAATTCCTGACATTTGATTGCTCGCCACAAGCACGCCGAGTGATGACGTGGTGGCAGGACCGTTGCGTGGAATGGTGTCACGACGATCTTGAAAACGGGCAATTCGGCGATCAGAAGTACTTGGATCAGTGGCCGCAACTGTTCGGGCCGATTGTGCACATCGTCCGTCAGGTGGAAAAGACACTGGCACCTTGGAACGTTCGTCATTTCTCGAATTGTGGAACAGAAAACGCATTAACGCCGGTCTTCTACCATTTTCATGGACTGCGGATTGTCTCCCCGCGTCGGGCGCTGTTGTACGAGTATTACCGCGTTTCCGAGGCAGGCCTACGACTGTACCGCGACTATACAGCCGTGTTATTCGATTGTCTCGATCGGCTTCGGCACCATGGCATCCCTGTTCCCCTATTCCCATTACCGGTACTAAAGGCACCGCATTGGTTGAAACGCGCCATTACACGGATTCGGCAGTTGCGAGGCCACATTGGGGGTCAAGTGTTTGGCGACCTGGCTGCATCAAGGCCCGCTTTGGAATCGGCGGGGAGAGCGTTTGATGTCGAGGTAAAACCGGGAGCATGCGAGCGTGTGAGAGCGGAACAAGTGCCACAATCACGTCCAAATACATCATCGCTTTACTGATCGAAGGTTGTCAGTTCATTGGTTACGAGTCAGTCGGTCTAGTGTAAAGACGAATGCGATGGCAATAATCGCCAGCGCTATCGACAGCAAGACTTGACCGTCCAGTTCAGGTATTGAGTTGATCTGGAATGGCCAAATCTTTCGGAGCGAGCCGGCCATGAATCCGCACAAAATGGCCAAGGTTTGTGATTCATGCTGGGCCAACAGCCATCGCAAGATCTTGCTGAAACTTAGAAGACCAATAACACACCCTGCCAAGAAGACGCAGAAGGTGACCAATGTCGCGATACGGAGGTCAAAGTGAAATACGCCTTTCAACAGATCCTGCAGGACGCCGAGCATGTCATAATACTTCCCCAGGAGTAACAGAATAAACGCACCACTGATTCCGGGCAGAATCATTGCGCAAATGGCGATCATTCCGCACAGAAACACATAACCATTTCCCGATGGTGGGTTTGTCAATAGCGGTAATCCAACCAGCAAGAAGGCGAACACAGATCCAGTGACCGAACCGATTACATGGGCAGGCGTCCAATGCTTGACCTTCTTGGCAACAAGGATGCAGGATGCGATAATTAATCCAAAGAAGATTGCAAAGGTCGGCAGCCGCTGGTGTTCAAGCAAATAGAGCATCATGCGTGCCAGTCCACCGACACCAAGTACAATCCCACTGGCCAAAGTGACCAAAAATCGCAGATCGACGTGTTCGGCCGCGACACTCCATTGCTTTAGTTTCACATACGTCAACAGCGTCATGTCGAAGCGACTAATGGCCGTGACAAGTCGACTGTAGATGCCCAGGATTAATGCTACTGTACCACCCGATACGCCAGGGATCGCGTCGGCCCCACCCATCAAAAGTCCGCTTGCGATGTGTGAGAAAACACCGGTTCGTAGCCGGGCGATTAGTTTCATTTCGCCTTTGCCAGAATTGGGTTGTGAAATTCGTTGAAGGATGGCAGAGTGAGTGCGTGCGAATAGTATTCGTCCTTTCCAATTGTGCAAAGACCGGAACAGGAAAAAGACCAATTAAAGGACCTGGATTACGAATTGACCTGGACGTTCGCCGCATATGGAAGTGTCCACATTGCGGAAACATGCGGAAGACGGCCGGACTGATTGTTGCACAGATATGCGGTTGCACATCTGAGCACGTGTGGATGCAACTCATCGAAGATTCAAATCTGGTGTCGTCAGTAGCGTCCCTAACAGATGATGAGCCAAAACCCGCAATTGACAATGAGCAAGAATCCGCGACTAACGGTAATCAGAAACTCGTCATCGATCATGATCAGACGGCAACTGCTGTCAAGGGCCAAAATCCAAGCTCTGCAGACGAGTCGCCGTCTGTGGAGGACGATGGGCAGGATCACAGTAAACACACCGCCCAAGACGGGAAACCATTGACTCAAGCGGACCCGCACGCAGAGGAACCGCGACGTGGAAATGGACTGCGCAAACGAAAAAAGGGTCGCAAGCGGAGAAAATACAAACCGGACAGTAAGCCGCCACAGCAACAAAACCCAGCTCAAACGCAGTCGTCGCCGAATCCCAACCAATCAGGGCCTCAAACTGCGACCTAGGATAATAAGACCCAACGAGTAGCAGTTGCCGCAGTGTGATCGCAGTTTTTATACTTCCGAAATGTCTCCGACACGTGTCGTCGAGCAGTCGGTTGAAATATGGATCAATCAGATATCGTCATCCGAGGTGCCCGCGAGCACAACTTGCGCGACATCGACCTGAATTTGCCGCGCAATCAATTGATCGTCATGACTGGTGTCAGCGGGTCAGGCAAGAGTTCACTGGCTTTTGACACACTGTACGCTGAGGGTCAGCGTCGGTATGTCGAGTCGCTATCAAGTTACGCTCGGCAGTTTCTAGGGCAAATGCCTAAACCGGACGTGGATGCCATCAACGGTCTGGCGCCATCGATTTCAATTCAGCAAAAGTCAACCGGCCGAAATCCGCGCAGCACGGTCGGGACGATCACGGAAGTTTACGACTATCTTCGAGTACTGTTTGCCCGTGTCGGACAGGCTTTTTGTTATCAGTGCGCAAGGCCGATCACCGCGCAAACGGTTGAACAGATCATCGAAAGCATAGTCCAATTGCCGGATGGTACACGATTTCAGATTCTGGCTCCGGTCATCCAGCGGCAAAAGGGAGAACATCGCGATTTGTTCGACGAGTTTTTGAAGCAAGGTTTTCTGCGGGCCCGAGTCGACGGAAAAATCGTGCAGTTGACAGATGAACTGCACTTGGATCGCCAAATGCGTCACACGATCGAGGTGGTCATTGACCGTCTTGTCGCAGGGAAAACAGGCCGCAGCCGTTTGGCGGAAGCCGTCGAAACGGCCCTGAAGCTGTCCGGCAGTACGCTAATTGTCGTTCGTGAGAGCGAAGACTCTGTTGAGCCGCATGCAAGCGATTCGAATAAGACGCTGCTCGGCGGGAGCCTCATTGTCCCGTTCCACGAGGAACTCTATAGCTCCAATTACGCTTGTACGCGTTGTGGAATCAGCTACGAACCACCGACTCCGCAGTTGTTCAGTTTTAACAGTCCGCAGGGGATGTGTCTGGACTGTAACGGTCTGGGGATGCGTCACGATTTCATGATCGACGCATTAGTTCCCGATTCGCGCAAGTCGATTTCCAAGGGGGCTATCAGACTGTTGGGAAACATTCGCAGGATCGGTCGTTGGCGACGACACATCTTCTATGGCGCGGCACGAGCCATTGAAACCGATCTGAATTTACCTGAGGATTCTTTGTTGAACATGCCCTGGAAGGATCTACCCGTTGCGGCTCGTGATAAATTCCTGGACGGCATGGGAGATCGAAACATCACGTTTGAGTATCGATATTCAGGCGGCGTTTGGAAGCACGGGGGCACCTATGCGGGATTGATCCCCGATTTGTTGGAAAGCTATCGTAAGACGCACAATTCGATGCGTCGGCGGCAACTAGAAAAGTACATGGAGTTCATCCAATGCACCGATTGCAGAGGCGGACGACTAAATCCGCAAGCACGCAGCCTCAAACTGACAACTGCTAGTCAGAATTACGCCCAGCATGAAAAACCGCTGCAATTGAACTTGCCGGAAGTGTGCGCACTGAGTCTTCTTGAGGCTGCCGAGTTCTTTGAGGCATTGGAGCTGAGCACGACAGCACAGTTTATTGCGGAAGAAGTCCTGAAAGAAATCCGTGGTCGATTGGGTTTTCTGCTTCGTTGCGGTTTAGATTACTTGTCGTTGGACCGCGCAGCCCCGACACTTTCCGGCGGCGAAAGTCAACGCATCCGGCTCGCAGGCCAGATTGGCTGTGGCTTGGTCGGTGTTGTCTACATTTTGGATGAACCATCGATTGGTCTGCATCCGCGAGACAACCGCATGTTGTTGGATAGTCTGTGCGATCTGCGAGATCTGGGAAACACGGTCATCGTGGTCGAACACGACGAAGAGACAATGCGGTCGGCGGACCATATCGTCGATTTTGGACCCGGGGCGGGAATTCGTGGCGGGCAGGTAGTCGTTCAAGGTTCGATAGACGATCTCAAGCGAACCAAGAAAAGTGTCACTGGTCAGTACCTGTCGGGAAAACAGTCGATTTCTGTTCCGACACAACGCCGCAAGATCGGCGCAAGAATCCTGAAAGTTGTCGCAGCTCGACACAATAATCTGAAAAACATAGATGTATCGTTTCCACTGCAATCGTTCATTTGTGTGACCGGCGTCAGTGGGTCAGGGAAGAGCTCTTTGGTAAATGATATCTTGTGGCAGGTTCTAAACCGTGACGTCAATAAAGGAAACGGGACTCCCGGCCGCCATTCCCGAATCAACGGGCTGCACCATTTGGATAAGGCGATCGATATAGATCAATCGCCCATTGGCCGAACGCCACGGTCGAATCCAGCTACGTACGTGAAGTTATTCGACAAAATTCGAGATCTTTTTGCAAAACTTCCGCAGTCACGCCTGCGCGGCTACAAACCGGGTCGTTTCAGCTTCAATGTTTCAGGCGGACGCTGCGATGCGTGTGACGGCTATGGCGCCAACAAGCTGGAGATGGATTTTTTAGCCGATATTTGGGTCACCTGTCCGGTTTGCGATGGACGGCGCTTCAATCACGAAACGCTCGAAGTCCGTTTCAAGGGCAGTAATATCGCCGAAGTGCTGCAAATGGACGTCCAGCAAGCGCTGGAACATTTTGCGAACGTTCCGAAGATTGTGAAGCTGCTGAAGACTCTGCACGATGTTGGATTGGATTACTTGCAACTAGGTCAGCCGTCGCCAACGCTCTCCGGCGGTGAAGCGCAGCGGATTAAGTTGGCTCGCGAGCTGGGAAAGCGTTCCACCGCCCGCACAATCTACTTGCTTGACGAACCAACAACGGGATTGCATTTCGAAGACATCAGGAAACTACTGGAAGTGCTGCACGGGTTTGTCGATGCGGGCAACACCGTGCTGGTGATTGAGCACAATCTGGACGTTGTGAAGACGGCCGATTGGATCATCGATCTGGGCCCTGACGGTGGCGAGGGTGGCGGTCAGGTCGTTGCGGAAGGAACACCGGAGAAGATCGCCTGTTGTCCGGATTCATATACGGGACACGCACTAGCGTCAAGTTTGAGTTGGACGAAGTCAAGACGGCGGAGAGATTCCTCTCAACTGAAGCAACATTTTGGCCGTTCTGACAAAAGAAAACGGTCTTCTGTTTCGGCTTACAATGGTAAGAACAATCGCGAAATTGTTGTTACGGGTGCCGCTCAGCACAACTTGCAGCACATAGACGTAAAAATTCCTCGTGATCGGTTGAGTGTCTTTTGCGGTCCCAGTGGAAGCGGTAAGAGTTCGCTGGCTATGGACACCCTCTACGCCGAAGGGCAGCGGAGATACGTCGAATCGCTGTCGGCCTATGCCAGGCAGTTTCTGGGCCAAATGCCCAAACCTCGCGTCGAACACATTTACGGGCTGTCACCAGCAATTGCTATTGAGCAGAAGACGACTGGACAAACGCCGCGATCCACGGTCGGTACAGTCACGGAGATTTACGACTATTTGCGCATCTTATACGCGAGACTCGGTGTGCTGCATTGTCCCAATTGTGACATTCCCGTCAACACGCAAACGACCGACGAAGTCATTGACAAAATCCAGTCGCTGCCGGAAGGGACGAGACTGACCATCCTGGCTCCGCAGGAAGTCCGAGTGGGGCAACTACATGAACAGCTTTGGGAAAGCGTGCGCGAACAAGGGTTCCTGCGAGTTCGCGTCGATGGAACCACATATCGGCTGGAAGACGTTCCCGCGATTGACCGTCGACGCATGCATCACGTTGAGGTAGTGGTCGACCGAGTCACAGTGAATTCGAGCTCAAGCTCGCGTATTGCCGATTCGGTGGAAATCGCTCTAGACCTGGGACGCGGTATAATTCAGATCGCTCACTGGGACAACTCGGTCCCGGAAGTGGATTGGCGCGTTGACCGCTTCAGCCTGCATTTTGTGTGCGAGCAATGTGGACTTAGTTTCGAGGAACTGACACCGCATAATTTCTCGTTCAACAGCCCTCTCGGTTGGTGCGAAGCTTGTGAAGGATTGGGGACTGAACAGGGCACCAACCTGTCGGCGTTGATTGCCGATTCGCGACGAACCCTGTTCGATGGCGCCGTGAGAGCTTGGCCCGACGTCCAGCAGAACCAAACGTTTCGGAGAATGTTGGATGCGATGGCCAAGCACTTCCGAATTCCGTTGGACGTACCCTTCGACCGACTTGAACCGACACATCAACGGATGGTGCTGTACGGTACCGGAGAGCGTTGGATTCCGTTCGCAAAACGAACTGGCGTCAAATTCCAATACAAGGGCTTGTATCCGGCAATTGAAGAGGCATCGCGGGTTTCGTTTGTATATCGGAAAAAGTTGTATGATCTAGTCGGCGAGGTGGCCTGCTCGGTCTGTCAAGGCAGTCGTTTGCGAGACGATGCTGCCAGCGTGCGCGTTCACGGAAAGAGGCTGCATCAAGTGTGCGAACTGCCGTTGGACGAAGCGTTGTCATTCTTGAAGAAAATGAAACTTGCGGCCGTCGAGCGCAAGATTGCTGGCGATTTGTTGCAAGAGGCAACCAGTCGACTGTCGTTCCTGATCGATATCGGGTTGCACTATCTTACGCTCTCTCGACGGTTGCCCACACTTTCTGGCGGTGAAAGCCAGCGTATTCGGTTAGCGGGCCAAATCGGCCGCGCGTTGACTGGCGTCTTGTATGTTCTGGACGAACCGACGATCGGGCTGCATCCGTGCGACAATAATCGATTGCTCGGGGCCTTGAATAAACTTCGCGATTTGGGAAATACGTTGGTGTTGGTCGAACATGATCGCGAAGTGTTGAAGGCGGCTGATCGGCTGTACGACTTTGGACCAGGTGCTGGCCGGTTGGGTGGGACAGTCGTCGGACAAGGGACACCCAAACAATTGAGTCGCAGGAAAAGCTCGCTCACCGGACAATTCCTGGCTGACAAGCGGATGATTCCCATTCCGAATAATCGACGGATATCCGTTTTGGAAAGACCCCCGGATTCTTTAAGGAGCAGGGGTTCTGGACCAGTCCCACCCGGTGTCGGCTGGCTGGAACTTCTTGGAGCAAAACAAAATAACCTGCGCGACGTTGATCTGCGCATTCCGCTGGGGACGCTGACTTGTGTCACCGGCGTCTCCGGATCAGGAAAAAGTTCCCTGATTGAGGAAACCTTGGCCAAGGCCGTTGCAAAACGCTTGTACCGTACGACTGAAACACCAGGTCCTTTTGACGAGATTCTCGGACTGGAATGCATCAACAAGGTGATCGTTGTTGACCAAAAGCCGTTGGGCAACACTCCGAAATCCAATCCCGGCACGTACACTGGTGTTTTTGAACACATTCGGGAACTCTTCGCACGATTGCCCGATGCTAAAATTCGTGGTTATCAACCGGGTCGATTCAGCTTCAACCGGTCGGGCGGGCGCTGTGAGGTCTGCGAAGGTAATGGCCAACAATGTATCGAAATGCACTTTCTTCCCAATGTTTGGGTCGAATGCGATGAATGCCACGGCCAGCGCTACAACAAGGAAACTTTGGCAGTCAAATATCGTCGTCAATCCATTTCCGATGTGCTTGACATGCCAATCGACCAGGCGTTGGACCTGTTCCAGAACATCCCCAAAATCCGCGGATTTCTGGCAACACTGTGTGCCATTGGTTTGGATTACCTGACTTTGGGTCAGCCGGCTCCGACGCTCTCGGGCGGCGAGGCACAGCGTGTCAAGCTGGCCGCCGAATTAGCTCGGCCAAACACCGGCAAGACACTCTATATCTTGGACGAGCCTACCACAGGACTCCACTTCAGCGACATTGAAAAGCTGTTGAAAGTCTTGAACAGTTTGGTGGAGCAGGGTAACACGGTCGTCGTCATCGAGCACAATCTGGACGTCATCAAAACGGCCGATTGGATCGTCGACCTAGGCCCGGAAGCGGGCTACGATGGCGGTTGGATCGTCGCCCAGGGGACTCCGGAACAGATTGTTGAACACACAAAACGACATAAGTTGTTACATTCCAAGAAAGTCTGCGGAAACGGGTGGCGCAAAGGCGTCCAATTTTCGACCGTTTCTCAACCCTCAACTCTTCTCCGCTCCCATACCGGCGAGATGCTGCAAGACGTCTTGGCCAAAGGCGTTCACACTGAACGTGAGTTTTTCGACGCTGGTGCAGCTAGTCGTCGCCGTGACGGTGATCTCGACTTAGGTCAGGTGGGGCGTGGTGCGAAGATGCCCTGGCAAAAAGATGGTCGCGACTGGCACACCAACGAGCGTGTTGGTCACAACGGGCGTCCCTGCCGTTGGGAAGGAGCCGCTTTAGCACGGATTGTTGACTTCATCAAAACGACTCGGGAATTCCGACCAACTGATTGGAATAGCCGTAGCGTCGTCGAGATCACATCGGATGTCAAACAAGAAACGTGGTTCCTGCACGCGTTGACTGGCGATGAATGGTTTCTGACATTGAAGTTTCGTGTCGAGCGAAATGCTTTCAAGCGGGACGAACTTGATCGTCAGCTGGCCCTGAAGCATTGCGACGATATCGACGAGCTTCCCGTGTATGGCAGATCCGAACGCGTCCGGGTGAAAAACCTAAAAGGACCTTGGCAGGAAATTACAATCACTGTGCATTGGATAAACGAAATCGACACGCCGGACTTCTGGGAATTTTTGAAGCAGGCGCAGCGGTCGTATTTGGGCCAGGTACACCGCAAGAAACTCGATCCCAAGGCATTGACCCCGTGGAAGGTTCTGGGACGCAAGTGGCATTTGTCGCGCAAGGGATTCCCTAGTCGCAAGCGTGTGGCCTGGAAACCTGAAGTCTGCGACAAACTGGCTGATTTGCTGCAGCAGGTGCTGTCCGATGTCACGGTTGACTGGAGTAACAAACAGGTTGTCTATTTTCGCCGTCAAGGAGAGCAGGATGTCTGGGCCGCGATGCATACCAAGCGTCGGGGTGGGGTCGATTTGTCGCTGTTCACCGAACCGGGTCGGGTTGCCTTGGGGCGAGTTGCGGCCTTTGGTGCCGAACGACACATTATTCCACAGCGAGCTGGCCACGAAGCTGTCAAAATACGTTTCAAGACGGTTAACCAAGTCACCGTCGCGCCGCTACGCGAATTTCTTAAAGAACTCGTAATGAATTGAGCCGACGTTCACTCACACTTTTCCCAACAGTACTAGGCAACGTATGATAACAGTAAAAGCAGGTCCAGCGATCGATGACTTGGCCAAGTGGTAGTAAGTGCGCCGTTTTGGTCGGTGTATACAAACGAGTCGACAAAGTATCATGATGATGGATAATTCTGAGTCCCGCGAATCTCAGATTGAAACCAATCGAGAGCTCTCGAAGCCTGAGGGCGACGCAGGCGGCACTGAACGGGCAAAGTCATCCTTACCAGATTCGAGCAAACCAGTGAATTCATCCGTTAATGCACCCGAAGCGTCTGGCATTAAAGATTTTAAGGATCGGATGCTCGGCGAGATTCGGCTACTTAGATGCTTGGGACGCGGTGGGATGGCGGATGTGTTTCTGGCCGATCAGACGTCGTTGAAACGACAGTTGGCAATTAAAGTGTTGCGGCCCGATTTTGTATCAGACCAGGTCTATGTGAAGCGATTTGAACGCGAAGCAACAACAGCCGCCGGGCTGAATCATCCGAACATCATTCAGGTCTACGCAATCGGGGAAACCGACGGAGTCCATTACATTGCCCAAGAGTACGTTCAAGGGTGGAACCTCCGTGAATTCTTAATTCGTAATGGGCCTCCCAGTTTTACGTTGGCTCTGCACATAATGAAACAGGTCGCTTCAGCGCTGCAGGTTGCTGGTGAAGCCGGCGTCGTGCATCGTGATATCAAGCCGGAAAACATCATGATTACGCGCACGGGTCGAGTCAAAGTGGCCGACTTCGGCATTGCTCAACTAACCTTGGCTGGCGAGCGTGTCAATCTAACTCAGGACGGCATCACCATGGGGACGCCGCTATACATGAGTCCCGAACAAGTCAATGGTGATAAGGTGGACCAGCGCAGTGATATCTATTCATTCGGAGTCACCTGCTACCACTTGCTGGCAAAACATCCGCCTTTCCAAGGCGACGCAATGAGCGTCGCCGTCAAACATTTGACCGAAGAACCTGAACCATTGATTCAGCGGCGTCCCGATTTGCCTCGCCAAATCTGCACGATCATTCACAAGATGATGGCGAAGCACCCAGACAATAGATTTCCGGATGCCAAAGCCGTTCTGAAGGACCTGAATCGGATCGACAAGACGACCCATCCGACACAGGACCGTTTTGGTTTGGACTTGTCCGATTGGAATACGTCAGGCGGACGGCAGGTCTGGATTGGCATGCTGCATTCATTTACGTGGCACGCTCACCGAAAGTTGTTCTTGTATTTGATCGCGTGTTTGTTGCTGGCCGTCGTCGCATCCGGAATCGGCTGGTTGTCACGCCCCGGAAACCCTTTGGATGCGCCGGTACAGGCCAAGCATAAAATTCAAAAGCAGAGAACAGCGAGCGCGCAGTACTACTTGGCGCTTTCTCTGGTCGACGATGAAGACGCCTGGAAAGCGGTACGGCAGCACTTTCCCGATGCTATTTTGGAAATTCAAAGGGCGGACGAGAATTTGGCCATGCTGTATTTGTCGTCTCACCGCCTTGACGATGCGGAACAGATCTTCAAGATGTTGTCTTCGCTCAGTGACGACGATGTCGCCTTAAAGGCGCAGGGGATTGCTGGCCTGTCGGTGATTGCCTGTCTTCGGGGCGATCACCAACAATCACAGCGAACTATTGCCGTTCAGCTCTATCCAATTCGCACCAACTTGGATCGCCAAATGGAATCTTTGGTCCGTGAAGCGATCAACCAGAACCGAAGTTTCTTGGACACGGCAGTTGCAAAAGGGTACGAAGAGCTCTTCAATAGCGGACCGGATCAGCGCGACCTTGGCCAACCACGCCGCAAAGGTGGTGGACCGGATCAGCGCGACTTCGGCCAACCACGCCGCAAAGGTGGCGGACCGGATCAGCGCGACCTTGGCCAACCACGCCGCAAAGGTGGTGGACCGGATCATCGCGACTTCGGCCAACCACGCCGCAAAGGTGGCGGACCGGATCAGCGCGACCTTGGCCAACCACGACGCAAAGATGGTGGACCGGAATCGCTCGAAACTTCGATCCGCTGATTGCCGGGTATTTCTTGACGCGATACAATCGGGGACGATCAGTCTTACGAACTCGCCATCTGGCACAACACATCACACTCTTCGATCTGGTGGTGATGTATCCGCACGATTTTCAGTGACTGAGCTTGTTCACGGACACTGACTTGCAATTTCTGATTGCTGACGACACGGGGACTTACAGACTGTGGCCGTACTAAAAGTTCTCAAGGGTAGTTGCCCTGGACAAATCCGTGACTTGCACGGCGAGAAAACTGTTTTCGGCCGTCATCCGAACTGCCAAATTGTCTTAGACAACGCAGCGGTCAGCAGGCATCATGCGCAAATTCTAGAGAGCCACGGTCACTTCTATCTTGAAGATTTAAGGAGCCGAAACGGCACGCAGTTGAATGGAGCCCCAGTGGACGGCCGATTCGAGTTGCGCGAAGCTGACAAGATTACAGTTTGTGGTTTCGTCTTCCGGTTTCATTTCGAAATGCCACCGGCCGAGGGACTTTCGACGGAGAGTGCTTTGTTGGTTGCGGATCGCGTGAAAGTGAATCAAGCAAAAACGAACCAGGCCACGGTGATATCCAAAACCGATGACTTGATCAATATTGACGGAGTGGATGCAAGCGATAGTGCCGGGCAGTCGTCGATCATCAGTGTGCTCGATGCTAGTTCGGCTTCCGACTTGCGCTTAAGCGTTAATCCGGAATTGAAGCTGCGAGCCATCGTCGAGATTAGCAAGAGCCTTGGCCAGGTTCTGGAACTCACTGAAGTCCTGGACAAGATTCTTGTGGGCCTGTTCAAGAGTTTCGCTCAGGCGGACGAGGGCTTCGTCGTTTTACGAGACGCTAAGACTGGAGAGTTTTCTATCAAGGCGTCCAAAACACGCCGTGGCGAAAACGCTGATGCGGGTCACATCAGTATGACAATCATGACGCAGGTCTTAGAGAAGGGTGACGGCGTTTTAAGCGATGACGCCTCTGAAGATAGTCGATTCAAGAACAGTGAAAGTGTAGCCGATTTAAAGATTCGCTCGGTGATTTGTGCGCCATTGCTCAGTCAATCGGACGGGGCGCTGGGAGTGATTCAGATCAGCACAAGCAACCGGCGGACCCAGTTTTCGCAAGACGACCTGGACTTGTTGATCAGCGTAGCGACTCAAGCCCGTCTGGCCATTGAAAATGCCAGTTTACACCAAGCGAACATGCAACAACGTGACCTGGAAAGAGAACTGGAGTTCGCCCAACAGGTTCAGCTCGGTTTCTTGCCGAGCAAGCGTCCCAAGCTTGCGGACTATTTATTCTACGACTACTACGAGGCGGCGCACCACATCGGCGGTGACTACTTCGATTATGTGACCATTTTCGATCGTACGGTGTCCAACGTGTCCAAGGTGGCTATAGCTTGTGCCGACGTTGCAGGAAAAGGCTTGGCCGCAGCGCTGTTGATGGTGAGACTGAAATCTTTGGCGCCGAACCAGCTTCAGACACAGCCCAATGTTGAGTCGGCAATGACCGCGTTGAACAGAGATGTTGCGACTTGCGGGCTGGGACACCGATTCATTACGTGCGTCATGGCAGTAATTGATCCCCAAAAGCACGAGGTCTATCTGGCGAACGCCGGGCATCCGAGTCCAATTCGCCGCGATATCGAAGGTTTTGTTCAGGCGGTAGGCCATCAGCAATCGGGAATGCCGCTTGGAATCCAGCCGGACCAGCAGTTTCGGGAAGTGCGTATGAAAATCGAGCCCGGCGACACCTGGTTGTTCTATACCGATGGCGTGACTGAGGCGATGACTGTCGACGGGGAGATTTATGGCATCCAACGGTTGCAGGATTACATTGCTCGTGGACCGGATGACTTGGAACAACTTGTGAAAGGAATCGTGACCGATGTAGAAGAGTTCAGTTCGGATGCGCAGCAACACGACGACATGTGCATTGTCTGTTTCCAGCGCAACCCGTGACGTTTGATCAGTGATTGCATCCGGACGATACAGACGGATTCTATGTTGTTTTGGGGATAACGGACTACCGACGGTGACACTAGATACTTACTCGATCCTTGGTGAGCAGGGGTGCATTGCGAATCGGCTGACGCAATACGAAAAGCGTCCGCAGCAAATAGAAATGGCCGCAGCGGTTGATCGCGCAATTGCGGACGAATCACATCTTTTGGTCGAGGCGGGCACGGGTGTAGGAAAGAGCTTTGCTTATCTGATTCCTGCCATTTTGGCCGCGACGGCTCACAAGAAAAATCGGGAAAAACGCAAGCGAGTGATCGTATCGACACACACGATCAGTTTGCAGGAACAGCTCATTCAGCGGGATATCCCATTTTTGAAGGCCGTGCTTCCGGTTGATTTCTCAGCCGTGCTGGTTAAGGGACGCGCAAATTACTTCAGCCTACGCCGCTTGAAGGGAGCTGTTGAGCGGGCACAGTCGTTGTTCGCCCAGCGCGACGAATTGGAACAACTCCAGAAGATTTTGACGTGGTCGAAACAAACGACTGATGGCAGCCGGTCCGATCTCGAATTCTACCCAGTGCCGCTGGTTTGGGACGAAGTGCAAAGTGAACACAGCAACTGCCTGGGGAAGAAGTGTCAAACTTACAGGCACTGTTTCTATTACAAGGCCCGCCGCCGAATTTGGGACGCTGATCTATTGGTCGTCAACCATTCATTGTTTTTCTCAGATTTGGCGCTCCGCCGCGAAGGCGCCAACATACTCCCTGATTACGATGTTGTTATCTTCGACGAGGCCCACAAAATCGAAGCGGTTGCGGGCGACCATCTAGGACTCTCTGCGTCGAATGGGCAGATTCAATACCTGCTGAATAAACTCTACAACGATCGCACAAACCGTGGGTTGCTGGTTCATCACAAGCTGGACAAATGCCAACAGGCCGTCGTCCGGCTGCGACAACAGCAGGACGACTTCTTTACGGCGGTTCGAACGTATGAGCATCAGCACTGCACTAATAACGGACGGTTTCGCAATCCGCCGAAAATTCCGAATGAGCTGAGCCCATCGTTGCAATGTCTTGCGGCCTCTATTTCCGATTTTTCCACGCAACTGGAATCGGATGAAGAGAAGATCGAACTAACCGCTACGGCTGGTCGCTGCACGGCTATGGCCGATTCCATCGACGGATGGCTGAACCAAAAAATCAGCGATGCTGTCTATTGGGTGGAGTCTGGCGGTCGAAGCCGACAGCGCATGAAGCTGGTCTGTTGTCCGATCGAAGTTGGACCAGTGTTGCGAGAAGAGTTGTTCAACCAGGTCAAATCGACCATCTTGACCAGTGCAACACTTTCCGTCGGGCGGCAGAGCTTCGAGTTTTTTAAGAGTCGCGTCGGTTTGACCGAGACGAACGACCTAAAACTGGGCAGTCCATTCAACTACAACGACCAGGTGAAATTAATTCTTCTGGAAGACATGCCCGATCCCAGCAATGAACCGGCCGATTACGAATCGGCCGTTTGCGAGAAGATTAAAAAATATGTTGCTCATACGGCTGGCCGTGCATTCGTGTTGTTCACCAGCCATAAAATGATGCAACGCTGTGCTGCACGCCTAAACGGATGGTTGGGGGACCAGAATCTGGCGCTGTTTTGCCAAGGCCAGGGTTTGCCTCGATCGCTAATGCTGGAACGCTTTCGCAACGATGAGTCGTCGGTGTTGTTTGGCACGGAGAGTTTTTGGCAGGGCGTAGACGTTCCCGGCGACACATTACAGAACGTTATTATCACCCGTTTGCCGTTCAGCGTTCCCGATCGTCCGCTGTTAGAGGCCCGAGTTGAAGCCATCCGGACCCGGGGCGGCAACCCGTTTATGGAGTATCAGTTGCCCGAAGCTGTGATTAAATTGAAACAAGGCTTCGGTCGCTTAATCCGTCGCAAAACAGATCGCGGTCAGGTCGTGATTCTGGATCCACGCATCCGCACAAAACAGTATGGCCATCTATTTCTGAAAAGTCTGCCAGAATGCCAACTGATTGTCGACCCGACGTAGCAGCAGCAACACTGTCGATTGTGGATCACTGCGTGTCGGCCTTCGCAGGATGCTCGTGAAGGTCGTACTAGAGCATTTTGAGGAATGACTCGTCCCAGCCCCGTTGGTTACAAGACAACTCAAAAGGTTCTAAGAAAACTTGCAAACTCTCTGTGTACTTACGCCGGCTACTCTTGCGAATTCAAGTGCGAAATTCCCACGACTTTAGCTTCCTTTTGGCGGAGCCTGCGGAGCATGTGAATCACAAAACGAGACATACCGTGTTCGCCGTAGATCCACACTTCAGCCATTTTTCCCGCTGAAGCCACCCGAGTGATAGAGGTTGGAACGAGCAGCCGTTTCCGAACCTCACTAGAACTCATTCCAATTGAGATGTTGGCATCGAGCACAGTTCCGCGATCGAGATTCAGCGAGTCGTTCTTGATCCACAGTTCGTCTTTCAGTATGTAACCGAAACCTTGCAGCATTTCGGCGATATTCGAATTGTGAGTTGATTTGTAGGCTTCCAGCAGTAACCGGACAGCCGTTTGTTTGTCGTTGAACAAATTGACGTATTGGTCAGCTAGTTGAATCAATCCGCTCGGTCCCTCCTGACGCAGTCGTTTTTCCTGAGAATTCAACCAGCGCTTCAGCGTTTCATCGGCTTTCGCAGGTCGCTTCCGACTAATGAAGTCGTCATGTAACTGGAGCATTTGTTGTTGAGTAAGTTTTTCGACATTCGAGAGTTTCAAGGACAGTCCTCGCTCGCGGTGTCTTTCGGCCAACTCTTTCAGCTCCGGCAATTCCTTTTCAATCGACTGGGCGATCTCAAAACCGCTGCGGCCTGTTTGCGAGCCATGTGTTAAGATCGTGTGCAACACGACGTTACTGTAAAGAATACGATGGAGTTTTGGTCGGTTTGCGACGCTGCTGGTTTTATAGAACTCAAGCGGATTAGCCAAGTAAGCTTGCCGCAACGCATTTTCGGTAGGTCCCAGGGAATCTCGGCTGCCGGGCAAGTTATGGACGATCCGTTGCTTCAGATCGGCCAGCTGCTTCGCGACATTGTCCTGTTTGCGAAGCGTTTGCCACGACAATTGATAGGCTTCATGCCTCAACGTAAGCCATAGCCAGTCCGGTATCATCAGTGTCTCACACTTCTCCGCCAGTCGCAGCAGCGCGTTCGGAGTGATTTTTTCTAGACGACTACGTTCCATCTCGATGCCCTTTTGGTAAGCCCGAACTGCTTGATCGGCAAGTTCTTTGTCCTGGTAGAACTTGCTGCGTGCCGTGGCCCATTCGCCTAATTCGTACCAATCTTTGGGCTGCGTGTTGGGACCGGTCGGCCGGCGCCTGCGGAACGTTACGATATCGCTAGGGAGCTGCCGCAGAGTGTCGACAGCGAAGAACAAATTTCCTTTTTCTTTCGCAATTCGACCGGACACGACAATAATTTTACTTCCTCTTGGTTTGGACAGTCTCTTTTTAGACCGAAACCTCAAGTCACACTTTGCGAAGCGGAAGTGAGTGGATCCGACGACAACAGAGAAAGAAGAATATCGGCCTTCTAGCCGCAATTGTCTGCCGACAAGTTTGGACCAGCTTGGCTTCAGTTTGTTAAAGCTTTGAATCGACTGTGTTCTTCTCACTGTCAAGTCAGGCGCATGGCCCAATGCAACCGCGGCGAAAACCGTGGGAAACCCCGTCCTTATGGCAATAGCGGCAGTCGTTGCTGCCGTCACTTTCGTCTGTTTGTCCAAAAGTTCTCTGATTTGCTTTTCCGTGGTTAATTCATCGGGTTGGAAACCCAGTGCCTGCAGAGTTTCGAAGCGAGACCAAAGGAACGCGGAATCGGGGCGGAGTAACAGGTTCCACGATTTTCGGTGCGAATTTTTCAGGCGGCATTCTTGCAGTTGTGCGGCAAAGATGACGGGACGCGAATTCATTCGTTCATCTTCCACATCCAGTGACGTCAGCTTTTCGAATACACGTAGGTTAGCTTCCAAGACAACCGGTTTGTCGCCGATCGTAAGGGGAAGATCGATTGAGTGGATCCGTTTACCATCACGACCAGAAGACGTCGTCAGGACCGTTTGAACCACAATCCATGTATCAAGGTGGCTAGTCCGGAACTGTTCATGCCAGTTGTCGATCCCGTGTGTATGGGCGGTCTTTTCGGCGTCGTTGATGATGTCGATCAGCGATGCCGTCGCCAGTCGGTTGGCCACCTTGGATTCGCGGTGCATTCTACGGACGGTGCGGGCATGTTCGTCGTTCTGGCCAGTTACGTCTAATGCCTGGCATGCGATTTTAAATTCCTTAGCGGCTGTTGCGAAATCACCGTCACGCAGCGCCGTACGCCCGTTTTTCGTAGCGATTTTGAAACTGACATGGGCCCGCTGCACCGCGTTGGTTGTGATTGTCCAGTAGACCGTGCCGCCAATTGCTCCCAGAATGCACAACATAATCAGTTGGACAGTGGTGAGTGTTTTCCAGAGACGCCGGCCGGTTAAACTAAAATCTACGATAGCTTCCTTCGTTTGCCTTTTGGGCTGACTGGTCTTCATAATCATGGCTGTTGGCCCGTGCTTCGGAACATCTTGTTCGGTTTGGTTGACTTCATCGGTCCGAGGCGGATCTTATCGCGCTGCATGATTTTTGGTCTTGCGTCCCTCAACTTTGAAGTTTCTCCGCTGACACTTTGGAAATACGTCGGACGGTAAGATGAAAAACGGCTCTGCGCAATTCTTGCGCAACACTCGTTGATAGCAGTCGTATCGAATTCCACTGACAACGTTGCTGCATTGATACGAAATTTCGAATGGTTCGGGCAGCGCATCGGGACTGCGGCGAGTCAGAACATTCGCAGCCTTGTCGAGCCAACTAAACATTGTGCAATCAGGTCTGCAATTCCTGAGATTTCTTGTGTAACTTACGCTTCGGAATGAACCTGAAAAAAAGTTCTGCTAGACGGTGACGAGTAAATGTTGGCGTCGCGTTTTATATACCACTACACCACCGATTATCGAGTGCAGTAATCACTTGGTCAATGCCGTGCAGATGGCCAATTTACGTCTGATTTCTAGCGTTGAATTTGACGAGACGGTGGCGCTGCTAGAGATCGGTCTGCTAGCAGAGGTCTGACGATCTGCAACGATTGTGACGCGAAGCTGGACTGCAGCAGTTGTTGATCAGTGCGTCGTTCAGCTTTGTGGGCGTGTTGCTGGCGGGCGAGATATGGGGCAGTGTCTCGTGTTTCAATAAGTGTTTGGCCGCCACGGCAATCAGCGTTGTGATTGAGTTGGCTCGATCGACATACCGAATTCATCGATCAGGTTCGCTGATAGCCAGATGGGATCTTTCCGAGACCGGCCGTGTTTCGGAAACGACGGCCAAATGAAGTCGGCAACGGTTTCTATGTTGCATCCGGGACGTCGTCACCGGCGTAGTGTTCGTAAAATAGGCGTCCGATTTCTTCGCTCAGTCGCGACAGATAGCGACGTTTAAACATCGGTTCAGACACCTCGTACGTGGAAACTGGAGCCAATAGCGGAAACTTGGAAATGATCTCTTTATGGTAAATCTTGTCACCTTCACCGTCTTCGTCCATTTCCCACACACTCACAGCACCGTCTGCACGCCCGCGAAACAGATCGCTGCTGTTCTCTTCAAAGAGAACAAAATTCTGGAGATCGACGTAGATTACATATTTGACGCTTAGCGCGTGTCCAATCTCATCTGGCTCAGACCATTCCGAGTTCTCATCGAGCCACGCATTCACGCGGTCCGGATCGATGGTTTTCACTCGATGCTGGTGCATTCGGTAGGAAATATACTTGGCCAAATCCTGGTCGATCTCGGGATAATTCCATTTGACTTCGTCAGGCACGTAGCACACGACAGCAACGATGACGTCCTTGTCCGTCATTGACTTTCTTGTCGTAGCGTCGAAGTCGGGTTCAATCGAGGGCGGCCCACCAATCAGATAACCCAACAAAACGATGTAATTGCAGCCCGCCAATGAAACGGTTGCCGTCAAAGCGGCCAACATCCTGAATCCGACGCGGATGTTTGTATGATTTGATTTCATGTTATTTTCTGTCACTTTCATTATGCGATCCTTCGCAATTTATGACCGCTTGGTGAAAACTATCAAAGATCTTGGTCCGGTCGGTAGTCGCACAAGTATCGTGACAGTTGATCACCGATAAGATTCAAGAATCGCTGTTGGAATACTCGCATAGAAATTTCGTCGGCGGAATCTGGGTATAGTTTGGGATACTTGGTGTGATAATCTTCGATGAAGACTTGCCGCGTCCGTTTCTGACCGTCAATCGTTTCGATCTGGTAAACCGAAACCGTTCCACTGATCCGGCCACGCAACATCATCGGGCTGTTTTCTTCCCGGAATGCAATTTGCTCGAGATTGAAGTGCACCAAGTAGTCGGCATCAAAGTCTCGTGCCAGTTCCGAGGGATTATCGAAGCCACCGTTATCGCCCAGCCAATTGGCGACCTGATCCGGATTGATGAAATCGATGCCATTTTGCTTCAGTCGGCGGGCGATTCCATCAATAAGGTCAAAATCGATTGATGGTACTTCTGACTTGATCGATTCAGGAGTCGAGCAGACGATCAGCAGCGTGCTTTTGCCATTGGCCAGATCAACTCCGGTTTTGGATCGAAATGTGGACGGGACCAGCGGATTGCCGAAAATCATTTTTCCCGTCATGACGAACAACGAGCATCCGGCTAGGCAGCACACCATCGAGCCAGCCAACGCAATCGCGTAAAGCTTCCTTGCCTTGTTCATAATAGATGAATCCAGAGTTCGGTGGTTGGGTCTGAGTGTTCATGATGCAAGCGGATCGCGTCAACGTGTGAATCCTGAAACTGGAACACCGAAGCCTATTCCTTTCACCTCAACAACAATTTCGATGTCCATTGTACGACGCACACCCCGGACAGGACCGATAACACGCACAGTAGGAAAACGTGAGGTCGCCTAACCCTCCACAAATGTCCTTGGTAAGCGCTCAACCAACACCAGGGAATTTGAGCAGCACAGATGGCCGCCAACAATACCCCGGCCGTATTGGCTTGCGCTGCCTGTTTAAATTGGCCTCGGACAAAATGCGAAAAGCTGGTCGTCATCCCGCAGCTCGGACAGGGAATGTCAAACAAAACTAGAGACGTACACGGCGGCAAGCCAAGTTCCTGATGAGTGCCATATCTGTGTGTGTCAGGTTCCAGCGACAGGGCCACGGCGAAGCCGGCCAACACAATCAAGCTCCACAAAACCAGTAGCACTCGGCCAGTTCGTCCTAGTGGAAATCCGGTTTGATCACAGACGTCGTCCATCGTGGGATTGCCGGAGAGTGAGGGTAAATACTGGTTTTTCACGTTCGTTGCAAGGTCGAATTGTTTTGTATGACTCAGAGGAAAATTCGGTGTCCATTCACATAGCGCCGAGTCGAAGAAAATCGGAGTACGCGTCGATTCCAGGCCAATGAAGAATTAGGGCGGTTTCCTAGCGAGATGACAAGGCCAAAACGGATTCGCTCACTCCTCGTTGCAAGGTATCAGGTTTCGCTGCAAGTTGTTAAATCGTAGTATTCAGCTAGGTGAATTGTAGTGTTTCGTAAGATGAAATTACGAAACCCATCTATAGTCTGGCGCGGTGAAGACGGTGCTCGGTGTAATACCTGGTAACCTATGTTGCAAGCTTAGTCCACGTCATTATACTTGATGTCGTATCAGCTTGAGTTCGGGAGCGATTTCGGTCCGCGTAGGTTTTATGAAGGGGTCGTTGGTTGTGACACTTGCAGAAAATGTCAATGTGCGTGATGTGCTTCGCGATCGATCGTCATTTGGTGCGGAAGAGGTCGAACAGCTTCAACAGGCAATTGTGAACCAACAGATACAGGAAGTCCGTGAAGAGATTTCAACTCTCAAGGCTGAGATCGATTCATCGGCGGGAGCTGCCAAAAACGACCTGCTTCGGCTCGGCATCGGTCTGTATTTGCTGGGCCAACACAAGGCAGCCCACGACTACCTGTCGGCAGTTACCGATAGTGCAATGGGCAGCTTTTACCATGCGTTAGCGCTTGCCTCACTGGATCGCCATGCCGAAGCCGAAAAGAAGTTCCAGGCGGCCGGCCAACTCGGACACGATCTGATCGAATGCATTTTGCGGCGGGCGGGCGCTATTCGCGTTCAAGGGCGCTTGCAAGAAGCAGAATCGATTTTACGCAGTGCCGCGACAAAAGGCGCGACACGCGCCGAATACTCATATCAAATGGGCTGTATCCTGTCGGATCGCGGCGACACGTACGGAGCGGTTGAGTATTTTGAGCGAGCGGTTGACATGGATCCCGAAAATTCACGGGCATTGTTCTCCTTGGCAAGTGAGCACAGCCTGCGCGGGAACGACGAGGAGGCTGTTCGTCTCTACGAACGATCGTTGGCAAAACCTCCGCAGTATGTTGGCGCGCTGCTTAATCTGGGCTTGCTTTACGAGGACATGGGAAATTACTCGGCCGCAGCCTATTGTTTCCGTCAGATTCTGAAAGACGATCCAAACCACCCACAGGCGCTGCTATATCTGAAAGACATCGAAGCGACCAGCGGTATGTATTACGACGAAGACTCGGTTCGTGAGGAAGCACGGATGCAGCAACTGCTGAGCCGGCCGATTACTGACTTCGAGTTGACCGTCAGAAGTCGGAACTGTCTAGAGAGCATCCAAATCAACAATCTGGACGCTTTGACCAAAGTAACCGAACAAGAATTGCTGGCGGGTAAGAATTTCGGTGAAACGTCGCTCAAGGAAGTCCGTGAACTGATGGATGTTCATGGTTTGACGGTCGGTCAGAATGTCGCCGCAACCACAACTCAGGCGCAAGCGTTCCGGCAAACGGATGTCTCGCCAGAAGAACGTGAATTGCTGGATCGACCGGTTTCCGATCTGGATTTGTCGGTACGCGCTCGCAAATGTATGGCCCGGCTAGGAATTACGCAATTGGCCGAATTGGTTTGTCGAACAGCTGACGAATTGCTCGGCAGCAAGAATTTCGGTGTCACGTCACTGAATGAAGTCCGGGCCAAACTAGCTGACATCGATTTAAAATTACGTAATGATTGATGAAATCTGGCACGGCCGTGCTGAAATGTTCCCCTCAACTGATTTTTCTGGCGTTTGTCGGTGTTGGCGTGACATTGTTTTGGCTAAGGGGAGTGCCAAGACCGCATGCAACGAGAGCTGAGCCTTTAGAGATTCAGATTGCGAAGCCGCGGGACGCTCTTCCGATTCGGGTCAATCTGACGCCGACACGCGTCCGGAACTTAGAGATTACGGTCGATGGTCCGTATCAAATTCGGCCGCTGGAAAGCCCGCGCATCGTCGGTAGCGGAAAGCGACTCAAGACGACGAAAGTTGTGCCAACCAATAATGGGTTGAGCATTGGTCACAGACATTATTCCTTTTCGCAACTCGAAATCGAGCCGCTCAGGTCGACTATCATCTGGGTCGGCGATCACTTGTACCGTGGAAACGTACGGTTGATACAGGAAAGTGGCGAAACACTCATTGCAGTCAACGTACTTCCTTTGGAGCAATATCTGGCGAGTGTGGTTGACAGTGAAATGCCGGCAACGTTTCCGCCAGCCGCTCGCCGCGCACAGGCAATCGCAGCACGAACGTATGCGATGAGTCGGATGAAATGCGCGCAAAGGCACCCGTATTTCGATCTGGATGCAACCCAGCGCAGTCAGAAATACTTGGGATATCAGTATCGAGATCAGTCGGGAAGGTGTCTGGCCGGCGAAGGTGACAATAGCCGTCGGATTGTGAGCGAAACCGCTGGTATGGTCTGCACGTACCAAGGCGAATTGATTCGGACTTATTACTCGGCCGTTTGCGGCGGCCGAACGACTGTCGGGCGAGCAGTTTTTTCCGACGCTGCAGCGCCCTTGAAAAGTGTCATCTGTCAGTGGTGTCGTCCGGCCAGGTTATACCGCTGGAGGACGGAGCTTTCTAAACAGGACGTGTCGAACAGGCTGAGCCGCTATTTTCAGGAGAAACGGAAACTATTCGGCCCATTGGTATCGATTACCCAAGGGATCCAATCGGTGGACGGAGTCGTTTCCACATTCGTTGTCGCCGACGCTCGCTGGAAACTGCTGATCTCAGCCGCTGACCTGCGGCGCCTGCTTCCCGCATCGATTCTGTACAGTTCCTACTTCTCGGTTCGAGAAGCCGGCGGCCAAATGTTTTTCGAAGGACGCGGACACGGACATTGTGTGGGAATGTGCCAATGGGGTGCCCGCGGATTAGCGCTGGCAGGCAGAACATGTGTGGACATCATCCGCTACTACTATCCCGGGGTCGAGGTCGTCGTTTTTGGTTCAGAGTCCAATTGAACCGTGTCGGTCAATTGCTGGACCAATGCCACGGGAAATCGGAGTTATTAGTCAGCCGTTGAGCTTGTTCGCCATTCGAATTTGTCAAATGTACCGCCAAATATCGTGCGTCGTTCGATTCAGAGTGCACGAGTCCAGTTCCTCTAATCAAGATGTCACGCATCACCGACCGGAAGGCTTCTCCCAGAGGTTGAACAATCACCGGTATTCCCGCCGTGTAGCGTGCGTCTGCGAGCTGTTCGTTCATCTGGAATGTCCGCATTACCATTTATTCAACGAAGTTGGCAATTTGGACTGGCAACTGGAGCAAGGTTGTACAATTGACTTGCAAAGATTGAGAGTTCTCAGACATGCCTCGTTTCCATTTATGACGCCTTAGACCGACCGCTTTACGGCAATTATCGCAGACGTCGATTCGCGACCGCATCGATGGCCGCAGCCAAATTTCTTGGAGCAGGGGGCACGTTTGGCTAGAGGCTATCGTTTCAACCGAAACCTGTGGTCAAAACCGGACACAGCGAATAAAGAACTCTGCAGAATTACTGAAGTGTCGTGGTGCTCTTTCGCGTATAACTGTGTAAATTCAAAGGCCTTTGTCTTGATAAAGTCCTGAATGTTGGGAGACGGCTTCTTCGGTTTAATGATTATGGTTTTTTGGTTAAACTGGCTTTAAGCTTTCGAAGTTTTCGAACGTATTTCATCAGTCGGGTGACATATCTGGTGTCACTTTATTCGACGCACGGCTGCTTAGAGTGTCAAGAATGTGTTGGTTGAAACTATAGAGCACCCCTAGCTCAATTGGATAGAGCATCGGTCTACGGAACCGAAGGTTAGAGGTTCGAATCCTCTGGGGTGTACTTTGGCATTCATGCAGTCCGTCGCATGGTGCCGCATGCCCCTGCAAAACAGGGGTTTTTTCATGTACGTCAGATGATGGATGCGAGCCTGTGCGACGCGAAACGGCGGGCTGCTGCACCGGATTTTGCAGCGCTTTTGTGTTCGGCTGAATCGCTTGCTGGAAATGACCATCGGTGACTTGCAGATAATGGTCGCGTGCGATCTGCTGAGTGTTGCCCAGCCAAGAACAAACCACGTGGCTCGGGAACCGATCCTCAAGATCTGTTTGACAACTGGAGCGAAGGTTGTGGAAAGCTCGCGGCCATGGTTCCAGACCAGCGATTCGGATAATCGCG
>CAUZSN010000021.1:0-30616 GCA_963582345.1 Planctomycetota bacterium | reverse complement strand
GCTCTTCCGATCTCTTGGGAGCGAATCCTATGATCGTCCGGCGGGGAATCGAGAAGGCAGTCGATGCTGCGCTCGAGTTTCTGAGGACGATGGCCAAGCCAGTGACCAACAAGGATGAGATTGCCCAGGTTGGTGCCATTTCTGCCAACAACGATCCGTCAGTCGGCCAACTGATCGCCGATGCCATGGAAAGCGTCGGGCGTGACGGCGTAATTACGGTCGAAGAGGGCAAGAGCAGCGAGACCACGTTGAACCTGGCCGAAGGGATGCAGTTCGACAAAGGCTATATTTCACCTTATTTTGTGTCCAGTCCAGAAGACATGAAAGCCGTCTATGAAGACTGTTACATCCTAATCCATGAGAAGAAGATCTCGAGTTTGCGTGAATTAGTTCCAATCTTGGAGCAGGTTTCGCAGACGGGCAAGCCGCTGTTGGTAATTGCTGAGGATGTCGACGGAGAAGCGTTGACGGCCTTAGTCGTTAACAAGCTGCGCGGGGTTCTGAACACGGTGGCGGTCAAGGCGCCCGGTTTTGGTGATCGCCGTAAAGCCATGTTGGGTGACATCGCCACTGTGACTGGTGGGACGCTTTTGTCCGAAGACTTGGGGATCAAACTCGATACTGTCAAGCTAAGCCATCTGGGACGTGCTAAGAAGGTTGAAGTCGACAAGGACTCTTGTACGTTAATTGAAGGCACGGGTGACAAGAAGGAAATTCAAGCTCGCGTTCAACAAATTCGGACTCAGATCGAAAACACTGACAGTGACTATGATCGCGAAAAGTTCCAGGAGCGGCTGGCCAAGTTGACAGGCGGAGTTGCCATTATTTCTGTGGGCGCCGCGACTGAGTCCGAAATGAAGCAGACCAAGGCCCGTATGGAAGACGCTTTGCATGCCACTCGAGCCTCTGTGGAAGAAGGCATCCTGCCGGGTGGCGGAGTTCCTTTGCTGCGTGCGATTGATGCTGTCCAGAAAGTCAAAGCCCGTGGCGACGAAAAGATTGGCATTGCGATCATCACTCGTGCCTTGGAAGCCCCTATCCGACAACTGGCTGAAAATTGCGGCGAAGACGGTTCAGTGATTGCCGACGAAGTTCGTCAGAAGTCGACGAATATCGGATACGATGCCAATACGGGTGAGTTTGTTGACATGTACAAGCAGGGTATCATCGATCCAGCGAAGGTCGTCACCAGTGCCCTGTCGAATGCGGCATCGATTGCCGGTCTGATGTTGACTACCGAAGTGTTGGTGACCAGCACCGATGAACAGGAAGGTGGTCAGAAGGGCAGAGTGGAAGGCAGCATTCGGTAACAGCCTACATTAATAAACTGAAAGCAAGTGCAAAGCAGGCCACCCTCGTCGGTGGCCCGCTTTGTATTGACGCGAGCGGCTGTCAGTTCAATAATTCGCGCCGGTTGAATCTTTGAGATCATGGTGACGATGGCCTCAGAACGCGACTATTATGACGTGCTTGGTGTGTCGCGGGACGCTTCTGCCGACGACATCAAGAAAGCGTACAAAAAGGCGGCGATTGCCAATCATCCTGACCGTAATCCAGGCGATACGGCGGCAGTCGAACGTTTTAAAGAGGCTGCTGAAGCATTCGAAGTTCTGAATAACCCCGACAAGCGGACGGCTTACAACCGATTTGGGCACGCGGGTGTCTCGGGGGCAAACGGCCGTGCCGGCTTCTCCGATGTCGCTGACATTTTCGATGTGTTTGGAGATCTGTTCGAAGGTTTCGGCTTCGGACGTCAGCGCCAGAGCGGGCGACGTGTGTATCGCGGCGAAAATCTGCGAATGACTCTGACGATCGATCTCTTGGACGCTGCCAAAGGTTGTACACGCACATTGGACATTCAGCGACATGAGATCTGTGAAACGTGCAGTGGATCGGGCGCCCGTTCCGGTTCGTCTCCGGAACAGTGCGATTACTGCGGCGGACAGGGTCAGGTTGTCCAGTCACAAGGGTTCTTCCGCATTCAAACTACGTGTCCGGCTTGTCGTGGCGCAGGAACCATCGTTCGCGACAAATGCCCTGCCTGTAAGGGCTCCACGCAAACTGACAAGAAGGTCAAGCTTGAAGTCAAAGTGCCTGCAGGAATTGACACGGGAATGCAACTTTGCCTGCGCGGCGAAGGAGAACCGGGCAGCGGTGGCGGGCCGCGCGGTGAACTGTACGTCGACATTCGCGTAAACGAACATCCTCTGTTCGAACGCGAGGGACAACACCTGATCTGCCAAGTGCCAATCACTTACACTCAGGCTGCACTGGGGGCTAAATTGGATGTTCCCGTGTTGGAAGGTCGCCACAAACAATCCATTCCGCCAGGAACTCAATCTGGTGACTTGTCTCGCATTCGGGGCGGTGGGATGCCGGATCCTCATAGCGGGCAGCCGGGCGACTTGCTAATCCAGGTGAAGGTCGATGTGCCCAAGAAGATAACCGAGACGCAGGAGGAGTTGTTGCGCGAACTTGCGAAGCTGGAACAGGCCAACGTCAGCAATGACCGGAAGTCATTTCTCAAGCAGCTTCGGGACTGGTTCACTCCGGACGACGAGGACTTATGAAAAATTCCGATACACAAGACGAACAGGTCACTCGAAAAAAAACGATGGCGGCTGAGGGTGTCGAACAGGAACCGTCCGCGCAGCCAGCGGACAGACAGGCTGCCGACAAGTCATCGAAAGTAGACGCCGCGGAAGAAACCCAATCCGAGCCGGTGTCCATTGACGAGCAACTGCAGTCGGCCACCGTCGAGCGAGATGCCTTCTTTGACCAATTAAAGCGGGCACAGGCGGAATTGGACAACTACCGCAAACGAGTCCAAAAGGAGTCCGAACAAGTGCGCTTGTACCAAACCATGCCGTTGATTCGTGACCTATTGCCCGGTTTGGACAACCTAATTCGCGCCATCCAGGCGGCCGAAAAGTCGGACAATGGGGACGAATTGGTGCAGGGCGTCCATATTGTCGCCAAGCAGTTCGACGAAATTTTGTCCAAACACTCGGTCGAGTTGATCGACGCCGTGGGTCAGCCGTTCAATCCCAATTTTCACGAAGCGGTCCAGCAACTGGCATCAGGCGACTGTCCGCCGATGACCGTGCTGCAGGAGGTCGAGCGTGGATATGTTTTGCACGACCGAGTCATCCGGCCCACAAAAGTCATTGTTTCCTGCACCTTGCCGGAAGTTGAACGAGCAGCCACGGAAACAAAAGAATCAGAAGTGGATGTTGATTCTGACGCCAGCTCGTAAGTATTTGCAAAGTGTCTGATCCACATCCTGGTAACGCGGAGAATACAAATGCCGACCTATGATTACCTGTGTGGGTATTGCGACCATAAGTGGGAGTTGTTCCAGCCGATCAAGGCGAAACCGGTTCGCAAGTGTCCCGGATGTGGCAAGTTGAAAGCCAAACGGGTGATCGGTCCTGGTGCCGGATTTATTTTCAAAGGATCGGGGTTCTATCAAACGGACTACCGCAGCAAGTCCTATAAAGAAGGAGCAGAGGCCGAACGGACGGCCCGCAAAAAATCCGAAGAATCGGGTTCGTCCGGCAGTAAGTCAGAATCGAATTCGAGCTCGAAGAGCGACAAATCCAGTCCGGCCGAATGATCGAAACGAATCGTCGAATAACTCTATCTCTTGGTCGACAACTGATTGCGTTGACCAGAGCACGCCGGTGGTATCAAAACAGGATCCGCACCATGTATTCATTCGATCCACGTGATCTCAAGCAATGATCCGATTACCAACGTGTCCCGTCTGCAAAAAGCTCCTCGTACTAGATGCTCAGGAGCAATTAAACACCTTTCCGTTTTGCAGTGAACGTTGCCGACAAATTGACTTCTTCCGTTGGAGCGACGGCAAGCATGCCATCATTGAACCTTTAGATCCCCATGCGCCTGATCAAGCAGCGGGGCCGACTGACGATTGTTAAACTATTTTTTTGTGAAGCAGATAGCTCAAGCTGCTCAGAAAATTTTCATCGCGTCAACCAGCTCTATTACGGGATCCTACTGTTGACTCTGCCGTCGTCGCATCCTATGGCTCTGAGTGCAGTCGACGGTCAGTTCACCTCCAGAGAGGTCCCGGAATAGAATTCCTTCGCAAGGCGATCAGGCCGGTAATTTGAGTTGCCGCTGCCTGGTCCGCGAATCGTCTTGCTTTTTCAGATCCAGTTTTTTCGATTCGTGCTCTAACGGGTCCTGGTCTGAAGCACCGGGCACAATCGGACAAACGGTCGTCGGAACGGAACGCCACATGTCTTACGGCACTTGAAGAGGCACACAACGCGGGACCAGACGTGTGTATGTGAAGGAAACTTTCTTGGGAACACACTTTGCGATTCGCTGCGTTACGGTGTAGGGAATCTGTTTCGTCGCACAATACGGAACAAGGCGAGTTTTTGTTTCCACCAGCGTCTTGCACATTCTTATCGGCACTTTACGAATTCGCTCCTCACGCACCCAACGGCAAGTTTGCACGGGAACTTTTCTTTCTACCTTCTTAGTCACCCAGCGACACGTCCGAACGGGGATCTTGTCGACAATTTCTTCTCGCACCCAGCGACACTTGCGAACTGGTACCTGCTTGACCACCGTTTTAGGGACATAGCGACATACCGTCACTGGGTAGCTCTTTCGCACGACCTGAGGTACGTATGTCGTGCATGGAATCTGTTTTTCAACAATGTTGGGACACCAAACATAGCGTGAAGTCGTGCAGTCCGGGCTTGGCACCATGCATATGCGGGACCGCCCGCAATCGTCGGTAAGCAATTTCGGTACCGGCAGTCCCGGACGCTGAACTTGCTGCAGAACCCATTGGCCGCAGTCTTGACGGACAGTGCGATGAGTCGTAACCGGTTTCATGGCAACGTAACATCGCTCTCGAGTGACCGTTTCGGTGACGGGTTTCAATACTGTATGGCGGCATTCGCGTTGGGATGTTTCGATCACTAGTTTCAGCACTGTGCGGCGGCATTCCCGTTCGGCCGTTTCCCATACCGGCTTTTGAACGGTGTACGAGCAATCACGCTCAGAAGTTTCCCACACCGGCTTGAGGACAGTGTATTTCTCCTCGCGGACACTGGTCTCGACAACCGGGCGGCGGACCTTGTATTCGACTTCACGGTACAGAGTTTCTCGGACAGTTCTATAACATGTGAGTTCCCGGTTTTCGAAGACCGTTTCGTAGACGGTCTTGTTACAGGTGTACTCTTGTGGCTCGTACACAGTGTCATACATGGTTCGATAGCACATTTGCCGATCGAGTCCGCAGTTTCTGTAGCCAACGGCTGGCTGACAGGCCGCCGTCGGGCAGCAGAAAGACCTTCCGGAACCGCAATATCTACCCGCCTGGACCGATCCGGAGGTCGCGATCATAAATGTGGCAACGATCCCTGTTAGTAACAATCTCATCAGGTTGTCCTCTCAACAGATGTGTATGTCAATGACGCCAGTCGTGAACACTAAAACACCGGCACAGATTTGAACCGGCAGGTCACTAAAGTTGCCCTTTCGTTACTGACTTCATTATTGGCAGAGTCGCCAATAAGATGCAAAATGATAATGGGCCAGAAATCCCGGAAAACTAGACTTCGGCCGGGTTGTTCGGATTGTCATTCAAGAACAGAATATAGATTTCTGGAAGAATAAGCGAAAGTTTGCGTTTTTGACAAAATAGAAAAAGAGGAGGGGGTCCATGGCCGCTACAATCGATACAGAGCGGATGTTTTTTCGTCCGGATTCTGCAGCTTTAGTCGGAACAGATTAGTTTCTCCAAGACTTTCCGAGCCTGCCCGCGAACTCCGAGGAGAGAATGATTCTTAGAGATCGGGTCGATGAGGTTGATCAATTCGGTCCGCTGATCAGCATTGAGTCGGTCCGTTAAGTCGATGACAGCCTTTAAAGTATTCTTTAACACAATCTGTCGCTCGAACTCTTGCACCTTGGTGTTTTTGTCTCGTTCCCGTGCTGTTTCCCCGTGAATGCTTGCGGAATCAACTGGTTTCAGAGCATCACGAAGAACAGTTTTGAACACCGGAAATCCTGCTGAGGATCCTTGCCGAGCTAGCGCCATGGCGGCGTTCATTTGAGTTGCCTTGTCTGCGTCGATCAGTAAGGAAACGAGTCGTTCCTTGGCCGCTTGAGTCGCAAACAGACCTAGGCAGAATGCTGCCAACTGCCGCACGGCCGGTTCCTCGTCGGCCGATACGTCAATCAATTCGTTCACAAGTTCAGGACGAACAACTTGCTCGTATCGCTCGGCCGCTCGCCCCGCAATTCGGGCGATCGACGCGATTGCACTCTTTCGAATTTTCTGCTGAAGGTCACGCACTTCCTGATCCTCTGGATTATCACTGCGTGGCTCAGGTCGGATGTGCATGGTCCGTTCGAGTGCAGGAAAAGCCTTGTCCGGCAAATCAACCCATCCCAAGGCGCTGGCCAAGAACTCTTGTTGGGCTAAGTGATCCTTACCTTTCGAGATCTTCTGTACTTTTTCAATCAGCAGAGACGCCAACGCATCGGCGATTTGAGGGTTCCGCGACAGTTGCTGACCTTTGTCGCCCAGCTTCGCATCTGCAATTAACATGTACGTCAGGTTCCACTTAGCTCGGCCGCTGACATGCGGATTCTGGCTGCCAAGATCCTGCAGTGTCATGCCGATGTCCTGAGGACTGGCGGTGAGTTTCCCGAACAGCAGCCATAGGCAGACCACGGCAAACACAATCAATCCGGGGATCAAGAACAATTGAACGATAAACCGGGCCGAAGGCGGTTCGACTTCTGGCAGTTCTTCCGGACGCAGTCGTTGGTCGCTGGGAATCGAAGCGGATTCGTTTTCATTGTCAGGAATGTCAAGCATAGATCAACAGCCTTAAAACAGTTCACATTGAGGTGTATGCATTGTAGCCATCTCGTTCCGCGAGCCGAAGCTAGCGACACATGTCCATGATCACAAAAATATTCTGGAATCGCTCGTGCTAGTGCGAATCGTCAGTCCGCAGTTCACGTTGTTGAAGATGTCATTTGTTCCGTTCCATATTATGCATGTGTTGCACTGGGCGAAACTGGTTCCCTGCCAGAATTGCAGAACTATGATACTTTCTTATGATATGGTTAACATGGAACGCGCTGGAGTTGCGAATGGAAGTTCGCGAGACGGACTTAGCTGATGTCTACCTAGTTGAACCGCACGTGTTCGATGACTCACGTGGATTCTTCATGGAGACGTACCATAAAGAACGCTATGCCGCAGCGGGAATCAAATGCCAGTTCGTTCAGGACAATTATTCGCGATCGTGTCGTGGATCGATCCGTGGCTTGCACTATCAGATTCGGCATCCGCAGGGAAAACTGGTTCAAGTTGTGCGTGGAGAAATTTTCGATGTGGTTGTTGACTTGCGGCGCAACTCACCCAGATTTGGTAGATGGGTCGGCGTCAATCTGAGTGAATCGAATCGCTGTCAGCTGTATGTCCCACCCGGTTTTGCTCACGGATTCTGTGTGCTCAGCGATGTCGCTGACTTCTTTTACAAGTGCTCGGACCTGTATTATCCGGAACACGACCGGACGCTGTTGTGGAACGATACAGACGTCAACATCGACTGGCCGCTGGACCGCGACCCGATCCTTTCTGAAAAGGACCGCCAAGGCGTGCCGCTCATCGAGGCGGAATGCTACGATTGAGACTACCAACATGTGGCGGCCCCGATCAGCACTTACGACGGGACCGTTGCCGGCCGACACAGCCGCAAGCAAGAAATGATCCTTGAAGGCATCGTCACCAGCTTGAATGAATTCGATCAGGTCAACGTTGCCCCGATGGGTCCGTTTGTCGACGAAGCAATGACGACGATGCGGCTTCAACCATTTAAGACGTCCCAGACGTACCAAAATCTCAAACGCTCCCGCGAGGGCGTTTTTCATGTTGTCGATGACGTGCTGTTGTTAGCCCGGTCAGCGATCGGCCAATTGACGTCAACTCCCGAGATGTTTCCAGCCGATAAGGTTGGAGGCGTCGTCCTAAAGTCTGCGTGTCGATGGTATGAGTTCGAAATCACAGAATTCGATGACAGCCAGGATCGAGCGAACTTATTGGCACGCGTCATTCACTTCGGTCGGCTGCGTGATTTTTTCGGTTTCAACCGTGCCAAGCACGCCGTTGTGGAAGCGGCGATTTTGGCAACGCGTGTGCATTTGCTAACTGATACAGATATTCTGCAACAACTCACATCACTGAAGACTCCGGTTAAAAAAACGGCTGGGCCGAGCGAATTGGAAGCGTTTGAACTCTTAGAGCGGTATGTCGGGGAGTACTTCAAACGAAAATGATGGCCGATCGGAATCATGATCGAGTGACCGAGCCGGTGCCGGCAACGTCGAAAACTGGTACCTTGGCGTTATGTCGCGAAAAATCCGAATAGCGACTGGTGCTCGACTGCATTTAGGCCTCTTGGCTAATCAGCCCACTTCCGGGCCGAGTTTTGGTGGGGCTGGTTTGATGGTGAAATCTCCTGGATTCACTGTTTCAGTGCAAAATGCCGATTGCACGACTATTATCGCAACGGATGAAGCGTGCCGGCGTCGAGTTGCAGCATTTGTGGCCAAGCACATCTCTCACTTTGCGCCAGACGGTCTACCAGAACCGTTTCAAATGTCAGTTTCAGAATCAATTCCCGCTCACGTCGGATTAGGTTCGGGAACGCAACTGGGAATGGCGATTGCGAAAGCATTGGCTCTTTGGTCTCGTGAGGAAATGGTTGACTCGACCATTCTTGCCCGCCGTGTCGGACGAGGCCGCCGATCAGCTTTGGGTATTCACGGGTTCACTCACGGTGGATTTCTTGTGGACGGTGGCAAAGTCCACGATGACCAAATTGGATCGATGGTCGCTCGAGCTGATTTTCCAGAGGATTGGCGGTTTGTGCTTGTTACACCTGGCGACTCGGTCGGAATTTCCGGCGAAGCGGAAACCAATGCATTTGTCCGCCTCGATCCGATGCCTCGATCCACAGCCGACCGCTTGTGTCAGATTGTATTGATGGATCTACTGCCGTCAGTGCTCGCTGAGAATTTCTACGATTTCTCCGAAGCGTTGTTCGTGTTGGGGCGGACTGTCGGTGAGTATTTTGCGCCGGTCCAAGGCGGAATTTATGCCGATCGGCGAATGGAACAGCTTAGCAAGCATCTGCGTTCACAGGGATTGCGCGGCGTCGGGCAAACGTCGTGGGGACCGACCTTATACGTCCTTTGTCGAGACGAGGCGACCGCACAGACGCTAGTAAACGATTTGCAAGTGGAGTCGGAGTGGAGCAACTGCCAATTTCGCGTCAGTGCGCCGATGAACAGGGGGGGGACTATATCGGTTTCTGCGCCATCGACTGACACAACTCGCGACACGCTCCGGTGACCAGGGACATGGGTCTCCCCAGTATGCTGGTTGCTTACCAACAGCCTAGCATGAGCGAAAGGCGTAACAGACAACGCGAATAGGACGACACAATCTGCAACGCAATATTTCCACCATCTAGGGTAAGCGTTCACTTGCAGCTTCGACCTGACTTAGATTTTCAACGAATTCGTGAGCTGCTCATCCGAATGCGCTTGTGGCGATATCTGCGGGAACAAGATTGACACGATCGCCTGGTTCATTTTGTCAGACTCTAAGAAGCAACTGTTCACGGAAGTGCAGTAGCGACAATCGATAACCTCGCACTGACAATTGTTGAATGCGTTCCCTAGTCAGCCAAGTACAAAACACGGTTGCTATTGTTCCAGTTGTGCCATTTGGAGCCTGATCCCATGTCAGCCCACAGTCATTGAATCTTTTGTGAGATGGAGCGCATCAGTATGGCTCAAACGAAAACATCGGGGACATTTCGCCTTGTTGTTATACACATCCAGGTGTAATTCGCGTTAGTAACGCCTTATTGGGGTTTAACTGGGTTTTGGTCCAGGCCTATCGGCCTGGACTTTTGGGTGCATTAGACAGATACAAAGCCCCAACGTGTTTAACAACGAGGGTGGTTGTTAAAGGAGGATAAGCAGAAAACAGCCACATGAACCGGCCGAATGTGCGTCCAGATTCTGGAACGTGACCGCTTCGCGGATTAGAATGCACGAAGTAGAAGGCCGACATAAATTCGAGTGCAAGGTCTTCTTTGGACTGACGCGCAAGACGCGGTTTACTAATCTGGATTTAAGTACGACGGATGAGCACAGACAGTCGCATTCAGGAAAAACATCCGAAACAGCCTCGGTCGATTACCTTCGAACATCGCGCCTTGTTTGTGACTGTCTTGCTAGTGATCCTCTATTTGTTTACAGAAGCAGTTTCCCTTAGTGGTCTATGGTTGACCGGCGGGCTTCCTCTCAAACGACATAAGCAGACCCGATTGCAACTTTCCCGAGGTGTGGAATCGCCAACTCAACGCCTCATGCCAGAGCACGAAGTTCTGCATCCTTATCTTGGCTTTGTGACGGACCCTAACCTGGTCCCAGGCGTTAATGAATTTGGATTTTCAAACACAGGTTCCATCTGCTCCAAACGGTCCAGCGACTCATTCATCATTGGGATCCTTGGCGGCTCAGTGGCGGAGCAGTTTTGTACAGACGAAGCAGATAGCCTTCAGAAAATTATCCAGGAGCATATGCCGTACCGGGATGTGCGGCTGGTCTGCATGGCGCAGGCGGGATATAAACAGCCGCAGCAGCTAATAACACTTGCCTACTTTCTTGCGCTGGGTGCCGAGTTTGATGTCGTTATCAACATCGACGGTTTCAATGAAGTGGCGTTGCCCCTCCTGGATGTCGTCGAGACGAATCAGAACACTAACACGTTCTACGCCTATCCGCGACGGTGGCATTTTCGTGTGGCTGACGTTTTCGATCCTAAGCTAGTTTCCGTCGTTGCCCGAATTCGGACGATTCGCGAAACTCGAAGGTCCTGGGCACGCCTGTTTAATAGTCCGGTCGTTGGCGATTTACCAACTACCAACTTAGTCTGGCTGTGCCGAGAGCGCTGGCTGTCCGCACAAATTGACGCCGACCAGCTAACACTCTTAAAGACCAAAACAGATGATCCCAGATATTGCGAAACCGGTCCGATCCGGAAATTCCAGCCGGAAGAACAGTTGCTATGTAAGGCCGTCGAATTGTGGCGGCGGTGTTCCTTGCAAATTGCGAATCTCTGCCGTGCTAACGATGTCCGGTATCACCACGTTCTTCAACCGAACCTTCACGTCGACGGGTCGAAACCGATGGGCAATGAGGAACGCGAAACCACACGTGTGTCGAATGAAGGTTTTGTCTACCGTCGGGCAGTGCAGAAAGGTTACCCTCTGCTGATCCAGGCCGGGCAGGAGCTTGCCAAGAGCGGAGTGTCATTTCATGACCTGACCATGGTTTACAGCCAGATCCACCAACCAATCTATATCGACTGTTGCTGTCACTACAATACTTTTGGCAACATGATTCTCAGCAGGGCCATTGCAGAGAAGCTAATCCCGGACATTTCGCCGTAGCAGTGGATGGCCGTTTCCACCTTCTGGATCCTTTTCAGCGGGCGATCGGCGCGGTAAAGTATTAGAATATCAGCAGGCTGGGTCATCGAAGGTTGGGTTAAGGAATCAAGCTGGGCGGGGCGCTCGTTTTTGGGTTGGGCGATGGAGATCTTGTGATGTCGACAGACCGTCACCAAATAGGACACAGTGACATGGTTTCACGGCGAGATTTTCTTCGCGTCGGTGGTTTAAGTGTGGTTGGGTTATCGGTCGCCGAACAGGCGGCGTTGGCTCGGTCCATCAACACGGCGGGGCGCCGCAGTTGTATTTTGATTTTGATGACAGGCGGTCCCAGTCAGTTCGAGACATTCGATCCCAAACCTGACGCTCCGGCAGAAATTCGAGGACCGCTGCGGGCGATTTCGACCATGGTTCCCGGTATCTTCGTTAGCGAAACGTTGCCGCGAATCGCCGAACGGATGAATAAACTGGCGGTCATAAGATCATTGTATCACCACGCCGCTCCGATTCATGAGACGGGTCTGCAGTTATTGCAAACTGGTCGCCTTTCAAATCGTGGTCGCAAGTATCCAAGCTTCGGTTCGATGACAGCTCGTGTCTTAGGTCCGCGAGAGAATACGACGCCCTATGTTGTTCTGCCGCGGTTGTTGCAAGACACTGGAGTGAACGCGCACCGTGGTCAACAGGCTGGTTTTCTGGGTCGTCAATACGACCCAGCGCTCTTGGAAAGCAGCAATGGCGCCGGTTTGACAAGACCTCCCAAACACCTGAGAGGGATCGCATTTGAAAACGAGCTCGTATCAGTACGCCGAGCGTATGGTGACAATCGGTTTGGAAAATTATGCTGGCAGGCCAGGAAGTTGATCGAACTCGGCGTGCGCACAGTGACCGTAAATCTATTCGATACTCTGGTCAATCAGGTAACTTGGGACTGTCACGCCAACGCTCCAGGAGCTCCCGCCACGTTATACGATTATAGGGACGTGTTGTGCCCGCAGTTCGACCGTGCCTATTCCGCACTGATCGATGACCTTCAACAGCGAGGTCTTCTGGACGACACGCTAGTGGTCGCGACCGGCGAGTTCGGCCGCACGCCCCGACTGAACGAAAATGGCGGCCGCGATCATTGGCCAGCCGTCTGGTCAGCCTTGGTAGCCGGTGGTGGTGTACGCGGCGGTCAGGCAATCGGAGCTAGCGACTCGCACGGTACGTCACCGGCAGACCGACCAATTGAACTGGCCGAGCTGACAGCAACGGTTTACCAAGGGCTGGGCCTGGACCTAAAAACCCTCATCACAACCGATGAAGGAACCGAATTGCCGTTAGTCGATTGTGATCCGATTGACGAGTTATTCAGTTAAATCTAAAGCAATCGGTCAGTCGCCGAGTCGTGATATAGCGTGGTTTCGGGTTAGCCAGTCAGGCGTCCGTGCGCTTTGTATGTCGATTACCACGCAATGCTCCTGGACTTTTTCCGCCGACCGGTCGACGTAGTGAGAGATTTCTTCGACGTTGAGCCCCACCTGATTTCGGGACTCAATCGTTCGACAAGAGCTATTTTTCAGAGCTGGTCTGGCCGTCGACGTTGGGAAGGCAAGTAGGTTCTGTCAATTTTGAACGCTGGCGAATCTTGGCCAAAAGGTTCCCCAATCGCTTAATCTCTTGTTGCGCGGCGGAAACGAGTTGATCCAGAAGTTCAATCCTTGTCTGCATGCAGCCTTCGACTTTACGGGTTTGATCTTGCAGTCGGACTTCCGCTTTGTGGATCAGAGCCACTTCGGATTGTTAAGATTTTTACGTTTCGTCGCAAATTTCCGACACAACGTTGTGCTGGCTTGAGTGTCTCCCCCGAATTGCAGTGCGACGCAGTACGAATGCGACAACCAATAATGACAATTCCAAAAGAATCGTTTGTAAACCACCCAAGGTTCACAGTCCTGTGGCATCAGAAATGAACGGCCAGCGGAAAAAGGAATTAATGGTGGTGATCATGTTCGTCGGGAAGATCGTAGTCGGTGAAACGATCGGAGTATTATTGATCGGGGATTTCGTGAGTTGTGGGGGGCTGATTCTGTTGAAAGCTATTCTCGACAGCCCGGTAAACCTCGCGCAGTGTGATTCCGTGAGCTATTGCAATTCGTGCACAATTGTCGAATTCAGGCGTAAAGACATGGTTGTCGCTGCGACGCCAACCGATTTTTCCTTGAATGGTTCCCCAAGGCGTTTCCACGGAATGCTCTTGTCGGGCTCGTTTGGAGCGGTCTATTCGATGGCGCCGGATTCCGAACGTGGCGGTTTCATCGAACAGAATCGATTCTAATACGTCCACATTTTCAGGTTTGCAAATCACTGATAAGATCACACCAGGACGATCTTTCTTCATTTGAATAGGCGTGGTGAATACGTCCAACGCTCCAGCATGCAGCAGTCTGTGTTTGGTGTAACCAACAATCTCAGCGGAGACATCGTCCAAATTCGTTTCCAACACTAACACCTGATCCGACTCGGCCGACACGGTCACTGTTCCGACGAAGATTCGTAACACGTTAGGTCGTTGGGGAAAATCGCGAGTTCCCGCGCCGTAACCGATTTCTATGGTCGTCATTTCGGGCAACGGGCCGAAGCGGTCGACTATTGTCTTCACGATCGCGGCGCCGGTCGGAGTTGTTAGCTCGGAGTCGATCGGGACATCGACCAGCGGGATGCCCTTCAACAGTTCGGCAGTTCCCGGAGCCGGCAGAGTACAGATGCCGTGATCAATCTTGACTTGCCCATAGCCGGTTGGAATTGGGCTGCAGATTACTTCGTCTGCTTCTAAGAGGTCAAAACCGACCGCCGCACCGACGATGTCAACAATCGAATCGATTGCGCCGATTTCGTGAAAGTGCACTTTGTCGATGGTTGAGCCATGTACTTTGGCTTCCGCCGTGGCTAACGCCGAAAATATGCGTTTCGCAAGAACCTTTTGCGCCGGCGAGATGGCATCGGCTTGATCGATGAGCTCCACGATGTCTTCCAGTTGCCGATGTGCATGCTGTTCTGGATGTTGTACTTGAACGTACGTCGCGCGAAAACCTCCTTTGATTACCGTTTCAGTCAGCAAACGGACACCGGAAAGTTTCAACGAATTAATCCCAGCACGGATGTCCGCTTCATTGACCCCGGCGTCGATCAACGCAGCCAAAGTCATGTCGCCGCTGATTCCAGACGAACAATCGAGGTATGCAATCCGCACAGTTGATTTTTCTCCAGGAAGGCTTTGACGTTAATGCAGCACGACGTCCAGATTCCAAATTCTAATTCTGGTACGCAATGCGACAAAGGTCAATCAGTCGTAGTAATTGCTAATGACGCTATTTCTCGAAGTTAGACAGTTGAATCAGAAAAGGCGGCCTAGAAGCGGCTAATGTTTCCAGCGCCCGATGCGTTTAAGAATTTTCCAGACGATCGTCATAGTCGCCACGGCCGTGCAATAGAAAGCAAACCAGTGGAGCTTACGCTAGGAAACAAGTTTGATTAACCAACGGAGCGAGAATAGACCGACGAGGAACGATGTAAATATTCCGACGCAGAATGGAACCATAGAATACGCGTTGTTTGCCGGATAAATGACAATTTTCAATACAGATCCGGCAATGACTGGAATGGCGATGAGAAACGAAAAGGTTGTGGCCGCATCATGGCGCAGGCCGGTGAGCAATCCGCTGGCGATGGTGCTGCCCGAACGCGAATACCCGGCATTAGTACCGCTTCCTGAAAGACTTCAATCGTGAACGCGCCACGCAGAGACAGTTCGTCTAGGCTACACTGAGCTCGCTCCCACTTTCAAGCGGTTAACAGAAGTCCTGCTGTCACAAACAAGCAGCAGTCGGGATTGACGCCAGCACAATTGACAAAAAACCTCGGCTGGTGGATCAATTGTGACAGCTCTGCTCGGTAAATGACTAAGATCGACACCAATGTTCCGAAGTGCAATGCTACGTTCAGTTGCAACTTCGATTCAGTGAGGTTGGTGCCAAAGAACCGTTCCAGTAGTTCTCCGCAGATAACGATGTGTTCGGACGAACTAATCGGCAGAAATTCGGCAATGCCCTGAAAAATACCAAGAAGGACGGCCTGGAAGATTTCCATTTTAGGCGTCAAAGAACTCGGTTGGAACGAGTTGGGATGAATCAATAATGTGTACGGAATTGTATCCGGAGGCCGATGGCAGATCGACATTCATGCAGGAAGCACTGAATGACTCTCCGATTCAGATTCGATCTAGCGTGTCAGCCCAGCGGCCTATTTCGCGGACTTGTTCGACAGGAGGGTACGTGTGGAAATGCTTCTTGATGGTCGTGAGGCTTGTCGGGAATTTCATCTGTCTTAATACGGTGGCCGTCCGTTGGAACAAGGGGTACAGGTTGTCGTTGTCGCCGCACACCAAATGGAACTGCAGTTGGTAGTCAGGATGGTTTTCAGGTAGGCGTCCTCGAAGCGGTTGTGCGGCGACGGCTACGCCTCGGATCAACTTGCGATGCTTGAAAGCCAGGTGATAGGCAAACCGGCCGCCGGAAGAGAACCCGTGCACAAAGATACGAGTGGTATCGATCGAATAATTCTGTAGAAACTGTTCGATCATATCTTTGATGAACTTATCCTCATCCAGGGTCCAGCCGCCGATCTGCGCCGCCTTGGGTGCTAAGATAATGATGCCGCGTTGTTCGCAAATGGGGTTCCACTGTTTGTATAAAGCAGCCTCCATCGTGTCATCATTCGGATGGATCCAGACCATCAATGTGTACTGGTAATCCGCGTTGTAATTGTCTGGGACGTAAGCCCAGAAGCTGTGCTGATAGGCTGGTACGTCTTGAGTAAAACGACCGATCTTGAGTCGGCTGCTTTCGTCGTTATTTATGCGCGGAATTATGGCAGAGTTCAATTTGCCGGGAACCGAATTAGGAATGTTTGCAAGTTTGACTTGTACAGTCGTTGCGGCGTCCGCGCGAAGAAAGACGAGTGTCGCGGGCTGCTTCGGTCGCAGCCGGTGGACGAGGTCGGCCAGCATTCCCGCATCGGTGACTTCCGAGTTGTTGAAACGGACAATACGGTCGCGGGTCTTTAAACCGGCTTTGGCGGCAGGGCTGTCGGGATACAGATACCGCACTCCGACTCCAGGTTTTCCTAGACGGTTGCCTTTTTCACGGATCGGCAAGATGCCCAGAAATGCGGACTCGTATGCCTGCAATTGGGCGACGAGCGTCATTTTTGTCTTAACGGTTTTGTTACGGCGTGTCACCGTGACCGAGATCGTGTCGCCTGCCAGCTTATTGCCAACGGCGTGCCGCACTTGAACTTGACGGACTACGTTGCGACCATCAATGTCAACGATAATGTCTCCCGTTTTCAGCCCCGCCTTTTGAGCTGGCGAGCCGTAACGGACGCGGTCGATCTTCGGCTCGGCTCCGTACAAATCATGACCTTTGAATGTGACTCCCATCAAGCCAGGATTCAAATCCTGGCCCGCTTTTAAACGCTCCAGGGTTGCGAGAATGTCTTCCAGAGGAATGGCAAATCCGATACCCGAGTCGTACCATTCGACACCGGCTGATTCATTAGTTCCGCGCTGCGACAACGGAACCAAGACGCCCATCACCCGCCCCTGAATATCGACTAGCGGGCCGCCATAATTTACGGGTGACACTTTGGCATCGGTTTGGACGGCCTTCCCCCAATTCCGATTTAGTGCGCTGACGATTCCCACCGATACGCTGGGATGCAGGCTTTCATAGGTCCGGCCCAGGGCAAGCGCCCACTGGCCGACTCGGAACGATTTTTTGGGTGCGGCCTGAGCGGGAATTAAATTTTCAGCGTCGATCTTCAAAAGAGTTAGCATTCGTGATCGATCGGTTGCGACGACGTTGGCGGCAAACCGGCGACCATCGGGCAATGTGACCAAAACGGATGCCGGCTTCGAGATGAAGTTGAATGCGCTGGAAATAATATAGCCGTCCTTCGACACGGCAAGGCCGGTTGTCGGACCGGTCCCCGTCAGCACTCGACTGACATGGTCCAATCCGCCGACCGTTTGAATGCGCACAATCGACTGACTGACCAGCGCCACAGCCTGTTTGAACGCTTGCTCCTCTAGCTCCTCGAGCTCGGCATCAGAAATCTGTGCATTCAGGGCTGTGGAAAACATCAGCGAAAGCAACCAGCATGTTAGTGTCAATCGAAGAATGAGCTGATGCATCCCAATATGTTCCGAATTCGATGTGACTCGTTTGACTCCGAAATGACGTTCGGTAGGTATTGCCTACGCTATTTCTTAACATTCATTTTGATCTGGACCAATTGGTTGGCTCGGCGAACGATAAGTCGCAGAGCATCGCCTGATTCCAATCGACCAAGTGCCACTTTCAGAGTTCGGCAGGATTGGATCAGTTCATCGTTGACAAAAAGTACTAAATCATCGGATCGCAGTCCCGCGCGTGCAGCCTGCGAATTCGGCAGAACGGAATCAACGTAGGCTGGTGTCCGGTATAATACGTCGGGTACCATGACCAGGCCGAAGTCCAGCGGATGGTAGCGGACTGGTATTTCAGTTTCGTCCGGTTTTTTCTTATGGGCAACAAAGTTGCCGTTGGTGATTTGTTTGATTGCTTCCTTCAATTCACCAATGGGGATCGCGTAGTTGACCCAGGTGTTGCTGCGGGCGTTCCGCAGTTCCTTTCCGATCATGGCCAGAAGTTGCCCGTCTTGAGTTGTCAGCACGCCGCCGGCTGCTCCCGAGTTGTTGGTTATCGCGTCAACGACATAAATCGGACCGTCATACGGAATCTCGAAAGTACCTCGTCGAGTGGAAAGATTGGTCCGGGCCGCGATCACGCCGTGCAGCACCGAAACCGGTTCATCACCGGTTGCCACGTTGAACATATTGCTGAATGCCAAAATGCGAGTCCCCGGCCCTACGGAGGCTGTTTGCTCGATGTCGAAGTACGATAATTCCACGTTTTCGGCTTGTAGTTTCAACACGGCCAAGTCGAGTTGCGGTTTCGCCCCGAGTACTCGTGCCTGGAATCGCCGGCCGTCGTTCAGCACCACGGTAATTGAGTCCGCATCCAGTACATGACTCCAAACTGTAGCAATATGCCCTTTGGGGGAAACCAGAAAACCGGTGCCGTAAGCATGCAATCCGCGGATCCCGCCTGCTCCGAAGATCTTGACCATTCGAGGTTGTATCATCCGAATCGTTTGCCGCGACGTTTGTATCGATGCCACCGAAGGTAACATTGCCAAGCAAACAGCCATTGGCAGGCACGATGTTCGGTATGTTGTCATCCGGTCATTGGTCATTACGATCTGTCCGGCTGGATTTTGGTGGAGCCACAGCGAGATTGACCGTTTCTAAGTCGAAACTCGCAAACTTCCGATTGGCGCAACGGACAATCAGCTGTTGGGGCAGTTTCCGACCATCGAAAGTTTGGGAACCCGCGAACCGGATTTCACATTCGTCGATATCTGACTCCAAACGCGTATCGAATCCAACGAACATTTTCCGTTTTCGACTGAAATACCAGCGGGATTCGACTCCGGTCAGCAACGTGACTATCACGTCGACTTTCTCGCCGTGGCCATCTAGCGGTTCGCTGCCGAGGTAATAGAATTCGGTGAAGACGGCATCGCCTCGTGTCAAGAAAAGTTTCAGGTGATACAACGCTAACAGCAGACCTCCAGAGCGTTCTGGTTCATCCGTAAAATTGCTTCCGTCTAAGGGTTGAAAATAGACGTCATCGCCAATTTCCAGGCCGAGGCCTTTGTCAGCGAGCGTGAATTCGAATTTGTAACCGGCCTGAATCGTGCCGCTGAAACTCCAAATTCCGATACGCTGCGAAAAGTCACCGAGTTCTTTCAGGGCTGTGAGTGTCCTCTGTTGTTCCAAAGTGTTGAAATAATAGTTGGCAAATCCTTCTTTTTTGACGTACAGGTGCTTGTGGTTTTCCGGTAGATTTGATGCAGCGGGAAAAAATCTGTTGGGTTGTTTTCGATCTGGATCCTTGCCGTTTGGATTTTTATTACTGGGTTTCTTGCGATCAGGATCTTCCGGCTTCGGTATAGTGCGAGAGCGCCGACGTTGGGGAGTCATTTCAGAGCTTCGATGCAGCCCTCGCAATCGCACATAGATTTTTTCTTTCTTGCCTTCGTTACGATATACCAGCGGCAGTTTTCGGTACTTCGGATAGATCGCTAAAATATTCTTGAATTGATTAACGCTGCGGATCGAGCGACCTGCAAATGAGACAATTTCGTCGTCGACTCGAAGTCCGCGACGGTAGACTTCCGATTGCTCTAGGATGTTGTCGACGACGACCAGACCTTCCACATTTTCTGTAACGGTGGCACCTAAGGTTGCGTGGTCGACGATGCGACCGCCACGTAGGCAGTCCATGAAATGTTTGATTTGATTGATCGAGATTGCATAGCCCGCGCCGGAATTTACTCGGCCACGCTTTTCAAACGATCCTCGGCCGTTGATTCCAATTAATTCGCCAGCCTCGTTGAACAGCGGACCGCCGGAGTTTCCCGGATTGATCGATGTGTCGACCTGAATGCAATCAGCATATTCCAGAAACGTGCCTGTCGGGTATTGATAACGGTGCAAGCCACTGATGATTCCAAAGGTGACGGTCGGCTGAAAATTGGTTGCTAACATAAACGGGTTGCCCATTGCGTAGGCCCAATTGCCGACCTGCAGCTTGTCGCTGTCGCCCAGCTTGGCATGCGGAAAATCGTCGCGACCGAGCAGTTTGATCAGGGCCACGTCACCAGTTGGATCGATGCCGACGATCACGGCATCATGCAAAACACCGTCGTTCAGCCCGCATTTCATGAACGCGCCTACCGAACTCGTTACGTGAAAGTTGGTCAATGCAAATCCATCAGCGCTGATCAACACGCCGGAACCACTGCCGGCTGCGCCTCGTGCGAAAATCGCCACGACTGTGGGAGCAATGCGCTGTACAACCGCGACACGGCGCTGTTGAGCCTCGAAAACAGCCGGATCGACAGCACAAACATCTGACGTTGCGAATGCGCCGATGTGCGTTACAACAACGATCACATAAAACATTTTTCTAGGCACTCAATATTCCTATGCCTACTTAATCACTTTTGCATCTGCCAGATCCAGATGGTCGGCAATATCCAGATCGCCTCCGAAGTCAACCAGAATCTCAAGGTTCAGGACTCCAGAAATGTCCAGATCGATCGGTACAGGCTTGTCGACGCCACGCACATCGGTTTCTAGCAATTTCTTCCCATCACCACTAATTACAACGTGCACATCCCCGCCTTTGTGGGCTACCGCATTATCAATGCCCATGATTGCCTGAAAACGTCGGTAATCTCTGCCGATCCGATATCGCAGGTAAGTTTTTGAATGAATCGCTAAACCGCGCGCGTATGTCTCGTTGCCTAATTGCAGAGGACCGCCATCGCTTAAATTGCAGTCGCGGCGATAGTCGAACAGGCCAGGGATATAGTCAAACATAGGAGTGAACCTAACTTCTCGCGGTTTGATCTGCGACAGATGTAGGACTTTGCCTCGGCTAAAATCGAGTGACTGTAACTTATCGATTGGGATTGATATATCAGCACCGGTGGTCAAAGTCGCACGCAATTGTTTGCCGTCCGAAGTAACGGCGCTGGTCTGGATGACGTCCGAGCCAACCAGACGAACAAGGCAAGTCGGTTCATCAGTTTCTGATTTGCGAGTGCGGTAAATGATTCCGAACACTTTATTGCGATTGATGGAAATGTCGTCTTCTCCCAACAGGAAGTTGATCGATTGGTCGTTAATGTCACCGGTGACTCCGCTCAAGTGATCCAGAATGTCTCCTTCAGCGTGTTTCTTTCGAATGACGAGCAGGTCCTTTTTAAGCGTCCGTTCGCACAGGTCGCGCCAAGCATTGTGGACATGTGTGTCGATGATTGAAAATCGAATACTTGCCACCGACGATCGTGGAATGGTAAATGACCCGAGCGACGGCGATTCCAGCACCACATTCTGAGAAGCGGCAGCGATCTTCACGCAGCCGATCCGAGATTGATCGACCAGGACGACCTGGGCCAAATCGTTCTTTTCCGGACGTGTAGTAATCTGAAAGCGGACTTCTAACAGCTCACTGACTGGAATTTCGGTCTGACCATCCGACGTTTTGAGTTTGAGTGTAGAAAAGTTCAGTTGTTGAAGCTGTCCTTTGTGTGTGTCGCCCTTCAGGGTCGAGATTTCAAGCTCGGGCGCATCAAAAGCGACAACCAGAAGTAGGAAAGGAACCATTCCCATAACGACTATCTTTTGGAGCCCGCCCGCCGGTTGGCCAGCTTCTTAAAATACTGTTCGATGGCCTTGCGGTAGTGAGCGGGGAAGTTGCGGTTGATCAGGTTTTTGGCCCGAATCTCCTTCCTGGGCGGTAAGACTCCCCAGCCGGCTTTGTTGCCGATTTTCTTCTTATCTACGTTTCCAGGGGCTGTCGAGCCTTTGACACCGCTGTCCTGTGCCGGGTTTCCCGACCGATGGGACTGGTTGTTTCCCGAAGAACCGCCACCACCGCCGAAGAATTGCTGTTCCAGCTTCTTGATGATCTGATCCAGGGTCGCGACGATTTCATCTTCCACTTTTTGCACTCGTGTCCCCCCGCGGCCCAGATTCAGCCGACGCTGAACATCCGACATTTTTCGAGCGACCTCGTCCAACGTTTGCTCTCGCATCGCTTGCAGATCGGATTGCATCAAAGTTGCCACAGTGGAAAAGCGAACTGGGACGTCTACAGTATTGTTCAACAGTTTTTCGATTGTTTTCAACCCATCCACTTTCATCAGCAGTTGATGGTGGCAGACTGCCTTGAAGAATAAATAACTGGCAGGATCGACCACTTGCTTAACGTCGATTTTATTGAAGGCCTGTAAGGCTTCTTCATACATGCGATGTTGAGTCAAATAGCGGGCGTAGTAAAGTCGCACGTTGGGCAAATACAGAAAACTCATTGAGCCTCGCTTCAAGAGTGGTTCTTCCGGAAACAACAGCAGAGGAGTTTCTTTCAGCCGGCACGTGTCGACCAATATTCTGGTCGTGGGGTCGGCCAGAGCAAAGGTTGTGATGAGACTTTCAAATAGCTCGTGCGCCGTAGGCGGCTGATCGCTGAACACCCACAAATTTCCAATTTGATCAAGCACATGCTTGTCTGTGACATCCTGCGTGGCGACCCAGTTCAGAGCCTGAGTTTTTACATCCTCTGCTGCCGGGGACGCGTAAAGGTCATCAGCGGTGCCAGTCGTGCCGAAATCGCTCATCGCCAGGAATAAGACCACGCATACGCAATGAAGTGTATTCGGCATTCCGTCGATCCTTTCGATTTGAATCCTTCTGCCGTTATCGATTCCTTCCGGTGACCAGATCGTATGTTGCCTCCTGGACGCGGGCCTGCCGTTTGGCAAGCTGCCGCAGTTGGTTGACAACGCTAGCATTAGTGGCTTGTTCGCCGTCGATCTGTCGGCCAAGTCGCTTCGTCCGGCGGTTGATTCGGAGTTGCAGCGACCGCAGCATTTTCAACTCGGCCAATTGGGGGACTAGCGGCGGATCTTGAGGTCTCTGTTGTTGCTGCTGTTGCTGCCACTCATCCTGCTCCTTCTCCATTTCTTTTTGGAAGGCCTCAATGATTTCCTCCAAGGCTTCGATTACGTCCGTTTCGATTGCCTGAGTGAGTTTTCCGATCTTGAACTTCGACAATCGGGCAGCGATCGTCAACATGTCTTTGCGGATTTGCTCGACGGCTTCGGGAAATGCGACGGAAGAACCCTCTTCCTTCAACAGGGAAAAGGCCTTTTCAGCCTCGATGACAATTTCACCTTCGTCAATCGATAGAACTCGCGATCTAACATCATGACGATCGGCCCATTGGTTTTTTGGGACTTTGTCCAATCGGATCGTATCGTGATAGATGGTCAGTTGCATGCCCAGCATTTTTCGAAAACGCACTTCCAGGGTCGCCAACAGAATCTTGCGTTCTTCTTCGCGAAGTTGTCGCAGGATCTCTTCGAGCTTGGCCTTGGCCTCAGCTAGTTTCCGCAGTGCCTCGTCCTGGTGGCCGGATGCGTTGTCGTGGGCGTGCTTCTTCAGCTCCCTGAGAGCCTGTTCCATTTCCCGTCGGGCCTGTTCGATGTCCTCTCGGCCAGGGGTCCTTTTTGGTTCTTGCCTATGGTCGCCGATATTTTTGTTGTTCAGTGTTCCATCACTTGGATTTCTATCGGCCTGTTTGCCGTCTTGCTTCTTTGCAGCGTCCTGCTTGTCAATTTTCTTGACTAAGTCGTCCGTTTGCCTAGCGATCTTGGTTTGTTCATTGGCTAGTCGGTTTGGATTGTTGTCCCGTTCGGTCCCCGCACGAATATCTTTTTCCTGTGTGACGATTTTTCTTAGATTTTTGAGTAAACCTTTGATCCGCTGTTGCTCCTTTTCGATTTCGCTTCTGCGATCTTCACTCTGCAACAATTCAAGCAATGTCTGCAGTGAGAGCACCAATTCGGCTTGCCGGTCGATTGCATCTCCAAACCTTTCCTTTTCCAGAAGGGCTGCGATTCGCTTCATCTGTGCGGCAATTCGGTGCTCTTGACAGTAGCCGAACGCCCGGACCAGTAGATCCGCTCGTTCGGGGTCAGAGTTTTGTATGTGTTCGGCCAACTGGACCAAGGTCTTCGAGAACAGGTTGAACTGAAACGAGATTGTGTCTTGTTTAGTTGCCAGCGGACTTTCCTTAGCCAGTGTCTTCTGGGCTTGGCTTACCGTAACCGGCAACAAGGAAAGGAAAACAGCTACGGTTGTCGACTTGACCATCCATCGCGCCAACATGCAAATGTCTCCAATTCAAGTAAACAAGGATTTCCTGTTTGGTTTTTAGAGTGATCAGAAAATCTGTTTCCAGGTTTGATTAATTGTCGCCTTTCAATTGATCCAAAAGTTTTTTCTTCTGCTTAGCCTTAGTCTGTTTCTTGACTTCTTTTTCTTGTTCAACAATCGCTTTCAGTGTCTCGATTGTTTCCTGAAAGGTTTCGAGTTTTCGCATCTCGATCAATACGCGATGCATGTGTGCAATCAACACAGTCAATGCATCGATACTGTCGACGATTCGAGACGTCGGATCGTCGACAGTATCGATGGTAAGTTTGAAAAGCCCTAGCTCCGTATCCACATTAGGATAATCCTTCAAGTTTATTTCGCGTAATGGTCTTACGATTTTGCTATCGAGTCGTGCCAGAATTTGCGGAGTGTGCACGGCGTTGTTGACTAACTCCTCGCGAACATCCTGAAAGGACGCTTCAACTTCCGCTGTTTCGTTCGCGTTCTTGCGAATGCTGTGAAGTGCTCGTGCGGCGCACGCAGCAAGAGTCGTGCGGATTTGTTTCAGTTTATCCTCGTGTACGATGCCGTTCGGTCGCAGGTCTACTGCAGTGAACTGTTTACCCTGGTCGACTCCCTTCCGGAATAGGAACAGGTTATGTTTGTTTTGATTCAAGTCGAGGATAATTGTCTTTAATTCGGAAATGATTTGTTCGAAGCGTCTGCGCAGATTCAACTCTTTATGAAACAGGATCGAAAGTAATTCTTCGTTGCTAACGATTGTGAAGCTGTAACGCTCGCCGCGCGTGTTATGCGGCCCATTTAAGTCATCGCCATCTTGCGCGAAGACGGTTAGCGTCAGCTTCTGCCCAATCGACAGATTCAGCGGTAGCACCTCAAACCGTTCGAACGGCCGGTTCTTTGCAATCTGGAAGGGGAGAACCTTTGGTGCGTCTTGAGGCGGGTTGTGGAACGGCCATGGCTGCCAGTCTGGCTCGTCGTTTACAGTAAAATCAAATCGTGCCGTAACGATGCCATAGTCGTCCGAGATCAGCCCGGCCACAGGGACGATTGCCTTACGCGTAATCGATGCTCCGATCCCCACCAGCTCGGTCTCGACGATTGGCGGATGATCACTGATTCCGTTGATTGTCAACCGGGCCGGATCGCTGCCGATGATGTTGTCGGTGTCTTCCAGATAAATACGGATTGGCATGTCGGGACGCATGACCAACGGAGCGCCATATCTGGTCATGATTTGCGAGATTCTGTCGCGGGATTTCTGCGACGTTTCTTCACTTAACACAAATGGAACGGTGAAACTCCTTCCGTCAGAAGCGAGGAATCTTGATACACCGTCGGAGGAAAGTTCGGTCCTACGTTGCAGTTTGCCTTCGTCAGAGTAAGTCGTTAGCGTAGCCTGAACCACGTTCGATGCAGGCATCCGCCCAAATTTCAACTCGAATGGATGGTAATGTATGCGGACACGGACCAACTGCTTATTTGTGGTCACTCGCATCAGAAACTCGGTTTCCATGGGCAGCGAGACTTGTTTGCTTTGCACGACAGCCGGGTCTCGAATGCTCTCGCCCGTTTTGTCGTCAATTTTCTTCAGCCCGGTGTACAGTGGATACAAGTTCTCTAAAACAACCCGATCGACTCGAGGCGGATCGACGATAACAACTTGGTACGGTAAGCGGCTCGTAAAATCACCGCCGGTGACTCGAAATTCGAAATTGTCGGACAAGGCGACGAGGGAGTACTTGAATCGGCGGTCGCCGACTTTCGTGCATGTGCTGCGACCGTTGCCGGTGCCAGAGGTCATTCGGTAATGGATTTGGACGTAATCAGGGATTTTCTTTCCCTCGAGGACCTCCAAGAGCAACGTCAAATCATCGCCGCGCGGGTGTTTGTAATGCAGATCACGGAAATTCTTGATTTGGTCGTCCGGTTGAGTAATCACCTTAACAATCAAACCGTAGTCTCGCGGCCAGTATTCGTGCTTTAGGTCTAAGTAACCCGCCTTCCAACGCTGGACAGCTTCTTGATTGGCCCATGCCAATCCTCCAATAGAGGCGACTAGGATGGCAGCAAGGAAGACGACACGCCGAATCGGCCGGTTCTCGAACACGTCACTCAATTCCAAAATTCGAACCGACTCAATCACGTCGTTAATCGTGCGATCTAACATCACAGTGGTCAGATTGGTTTCCTTGCCCGTCATTGATTCGGCTGATTCGACCGCCGTCACCAACCGGTCGTCGAGTTCCGGAAACCGTCGTTCCAGAATTAGTGCCAAAGCCTTTGTGCGAAATCGACGAAGTAGGCGGGCACCGATCCAAGCTACAGACGTTAGCGAAATTAGGCAGACAACCAGAACGTCAATCGTCATTCGAAACCAGCGGGGCAATTCCAGGTTGCTGGCCCTGAAGTATGCGTAGTCTAACCCCAGGCTGACCCAAAAAAGGACTCCCACGACGACTAGCACAAATGCTGTCCCTTCCAGCAAGACGTACCATCGAATGCGGCAACACAACCGCCCCAAAACAGCTTGAATCTCCGGATGAATGACGGTCAATTTGCGGTCGGGCATTTTATTATGCCAGTTTTAGAAGCTTGCGCGTTAACCACTCGACAGATATTAAACCGACCAGTAAGTACAAGATCCAACTGCGATCCCACAGGGTCTCTAGCCGATCGTCGACCAAGAATTCCTCGCCTCGGTTGGGGAGCTGCTGGGGAATTGTCCGATTGGCCTCGTTCAGGGACAGGTACGAGCCGCCCGTGTCACGCACCAGACCTCGTAGCAGCTGAGCGTTCTGGCGAGAATTGTCAGTTTCTAGATTTGGAAAGACGACGTCCAGCTTGCCAGTCAGTTGAACGTTGGATTTCGGTATCGCGAGTTTCAATCGGTAGGTTCCCGGTAAGCTGGCTCTGAAATCTCCCACGTACTGGCCCGAGCGGTTTTTGTCGCGGAACAATTTTGGAGCAGGCACCAGAAGCCTGCCGTTCGGGTCAAATATTTCAATCGTCACCGAATCGACGTGCAACTCCTTGAATTCTGGATCGAGCAAATGAGCCCGAACCCGGACAGTCTGTCCCAGTAGATACTGAGTTCGCTCTATCAAAAGTATGCCGCGATTCGTACCGCGTTTCATTCGGGTCTGTCCGATATCGCGTATCGCTTTGGTCCACAGACGATCGTAATACTCCTCGGCTAGTGCGCGCAACCGCCACAACTCGGTAGTGCCAAAATACAAGACCCGTCCGGAGCCAAAGAAGTGCGAAGCCAGCAGAATCGACTGCTCACCAAACTTGTTTTGGGACCGCGGGTCGGACGAGCGAGCGAACACGGTGGCCCCAGCTTTCGCGCCGTTGGTAGGATAGCAGCTATACACTCCGGCGAATTCCTCCCAGATCGCTGTTGAGCTCACCTGATCTCCGGTCAATTGAAGAAACTCGGCGTCTTTTCCCTCGCGAGTGAATTCGATGGGCCAGGCCTGCCCAGCGTATACGTCGATCTGGTCGATCACTGACACAGGATGCAGGACGACCGGAAAAAGTTCCAACACTTTCGTCAAGTCGTCGGTAGCGCTGGCCAATGCACTTGTGTTAACATCACCGGCCATCAAGACCAAACCACCCGACTGCGAGAACACCCATTCGTTCAGCATGTCCAGGTTTGCGGCGGAAATTTGCGACCAATCTGGATCGAAGGCTATGACTACGTCGTAGTTGAACAATTCCTCGCGCGTCTCGGGGAATCTAATCAGCAACTGGTTTGATTCTTGGCTGATCGCCGATCCGGGATCGGCCGTTTGCAGCCACACGTCCAGTTCGACGGCCGAATGTCGGAAGAGCATGTTGCGGACAAATCGGTAATCGCGCATGGGACCGCCAGCGATTATCAACACTCGAGTCATGCGGTCAACGATATTGATTGTCTTGCGGAATTCGTTATCCAGTTTGCTAATCTCGCGAACCTTCGTCGCCGTTCTTGTCCGGACGAAAAACTCAAAACTGCCAGCATCGGTCGGCTGGCGTTGGAATTTGACCTCGACTGGGATGCCGTCTCCTATCAGCGACACCTCGCGAGTTGCCACAACAGTCGGCGGGACTTTGTCGCCTTCCGGCCGCATTAACAGTTCCGTCTGAACCAGCCGTTTTCCCAAACCTTGCCCCTGGATAAACGCGGAGATTTCGTAGGCGTCGCCCATGTGTACGTCGGTCGGAGCTCGTAGGTTCGTGATTTGTAAATTAGCTGGCTGCTGGGTGCTGCCAACCCCGACGGCGATCAACCTTACTTTGGCCGCTTTGGCCATCGCGTTCGCCGAATTCGGTTCGATGCCGGCGTTGGAACCACCATCGGTAATCACCACGATGCCCGACAGCGTATGTCCACCGATCTGTCGAATCAGATCGAGTAGCGATTCTCCCAGTCGAGTTTCCAGACCGCGCGGTTGCAGGATGGTATTCCAATCGGGCGTCGGATATTGCACGGTCTTATTAAGACCATTGGTCGACGGCGGAGTGCTCACACTGGCGGGTTGACCGGGTTGGTTGACGAAACGAGTATTCGTCGTGCGAAAGACGTGGTGTGGTCCAAACAGTTTCGTATCGAATGTGTAGACGCTTACGTCATGATGTTCTTGCAAAGTCGCGATCAACGGCGACTTGGACAACAAATCTTCGACGGCTTCGGTTCGCGAGCGATTGTCTGTGTCGCTATGTGGTGTGCCGCTGACTGGCACAGTCAGCGGAAACTGCATGGATTGTGACTGGTCAACCAGCACAACAACGCGCGACGGCCGATACGATATTTTTTGAGTCCGTTCCTGCGGATTGAAGGCGATCACAACCAACGTCGCAAATACGCATAGACGCAACACGATCAGCCAGAGTTTCCAGAAGATCGAAAGGTTCAACGTATCGCGCAAATATACGAAAATGACACACGCGATCAGAACGAATCCGACACCATACACCGACCACTCCTGGACACTGTCAGGCAGGTCGAATTCGATCGTAGTGCGGGCTCTCGTTTTTTCAACGGCGGCGAAGATCGTCACGAGTGGATTGAAAACTCCAAAACTCATACCGTCATACCTGGTACAGTCGTACTTGGTTGCTCTGATGCTTTCATTCTGTTTTCAGCGACCGTTGGGTGATAACTTAAACGGTACGCCAATAACTGCTCTGCCACCATCAGCAGCACAAGAACAATGAGCAGCCATTCACGGACTTCCTGACCAGCGTCTTTTCCGGCGATCCATTGGAAATTGCCCGGTTCCTGAATCTGGATGCGGACATCATGGCCGATTTGATTTCGAATTTTCTCGGACGAGAACAGTGCCAATTCACTCTCTTCCAGAGGGACATTGTAGGCGATCCATTGTTCGAGCAGCATCTGATTTCGATCGAGCAGCTTCACCTCGTAGATGCCCGGCGCGTCGGTGTCTTGAAACGTAGCCACCAGACGTATCTGTTTGCTCGCTGATTGTTCGTATTTGTTGTTGAAATCGTTTGCGGGCCTTTTGGAATCGGCATTGACTGATTTGGTTAGATTGTGCCCGCTCGAAGACGGAGCGGCTTTCAGACGAGTGGTCTGTTTGCCGGCCGGGTCGGGTGACGTGATCTTGATTGATTCAGAAAACTTGGCCGGGTCGAGCGACACTTCGATTGGCTGGCCGACGATTCGTTGCTCTAACATGCGATCGGTGCGGGCGATGTGCTTCTGTAATTCGAGCTGTAAGACGACATAGCTTGCATACAATGCTAAATTGTTCCAGGCTGTACCGTTCGACGTCAGGCATGTGACGATGTTCCCTTTCTTGAATTGGTGAGCGAACATCAGCGGCTGGCTGTTGCGCAGCCAAGCGATGGTTGTGACTCCGTCTTTGCGCTGCTGGTCATCACGAATCCAGTCGTCGGCTACGGGGAAGAACTTATAAATCCGTGTTGCTTCGATGTAGGGGTTCTCCCGGCCTTCGAACACTCGGAACAAGGGATAGTCGGCGAATGTCAAATCCGGTCCGGAATCGGTGGCGTCTTCGTGCGATAATTCACGCGGCGCCGAGGCCAGCCGTACCGGGAAAATTCCGTACCCGTCGTCGTACAGCTTGTCGCTATAGAAAGCCGGCTTCACCGCGTTACCCAAGAACCATGCCAAGCCGCCTCCGTCTGCAACGAACTGTTTCAGTCGCTGAATGGC
>CAUZSN010000020.1:0-31184 GCA_963582345.1 Planctomycetota bacterium | reverse complement strand
AGCAAAATGGCGGACAAGAAGGGAAGTAACAATATCACCGGCTTGAAGAGCGAGGCCGCTGACAAGCTAATCGAACAATACGATCAGGAATTCGACCTAACCAAACGCATCGAATTGTTGAAGCAGTTGGATGCCGTGATTTTCAACGAGCATCCGTATACCCTGGCTTGGTACCTTCCCTGCGAACGCATTTTGTATTGGAACAAGTTTGGAATGTCAAAGACTGTGATGCACAAGTATTCGGATTGGCGTGGGGTCTTTTCGACGTGGTGGGTTGACCCGGACAAAGAGCAGAAACTGAAAGCAGCCCGAAAAAGTGGAGCTCCGATCGGCCCGATTCCACCGGTCGAGATCCGCCCGTGGGATGATGTCGAGGGGGAAACCTTCGGGTTGAATTAGCGGATTGACGGTTCGCGAATAATGGGGTAAGCCGACCTGAAAATGACAGGCTGATATAGTGGGCCGACAGATTTTGTTTCATAATTGCCACTGGCTTTGCTGATGTCGGTTTGCATCAGCGGCACTGTTTGAACGAGTATCATATAACCTTTACGTTGTCGATGACCGCTTACTTTATTCGCCGTCTGCTGTTGATCATCCCCACTTTCCTTGGGGTCACGATCATCGCGTTCACCATCACTCGGCTAGTTCCCGGAGGTCCCCTGGAGCGCGAAATCATGCGCATCCGCATGGCTGCCGCAGTCGGTGAAGCAGGCGGTTCGGGCGGGAGTATCACCGATCCGACGTCTGAGATTCCCGCAGGGGCGCTTGAAGAGATGAAGAAGTCCTTTGATCAGGACAAGCCGGGTTACATTGCCTATTTTCGTTGGTTGGCAAGAGTATGCACGTTGGATTTGGGTACATCCTATACATACCGCGAACCAGTTTGGAACCTGATTTCAAGCCGCTTCCCGATTAGCCTAACATTTGGTCTGACCGGATTTATCCTGGCGTACTTGGTTTCGATTCCGTTGGGAATCGCCAAGGCTCTGCGGCACGGATCCATCTTCGATTTTTCCAGCTCAGCTATGGTTTTTATCGGTTACTCAATTCCGGGTTGGGCCTTCGGAGCATTGATGCTGGTCTTTCTGGCCAGCGGGCGTTTCTACCACGTGCTGCCTTTAGGTGATGTCAAGACTAGCTCGTACGACGATTTGCCAGCACTGGCCAAGGCGATCGACGACCAGGAAAACGTCAGCGATGACTTTGGCTCGTTTGATTGGGACCGGCTGTCCATGTTTTCGAAGCTGATCGACAACATCTACCATATGTTTCTGCCGGTTGTATGCTACATGATTGGCAGTTTTGCCACGTTGACAGTGCTGACAAAAAACTCGCTCATGGAAAATCTGGGGCAGGACTACGTGCGCACGGCGTTCGCCAAAGGCATTTCGCCGAGACGTGTGATTTTCTTGCATGCCATGAGAAACTCGTTGATCCCGTTGGCGACCGGGTTGGGACACGCTATTAGTGTGGTCATGGCAGGATCGTATCTGATCGAATTCGTGTTCAATATCGACGGCATCGGCTATCTGGGCTATACGTCGATCGTCGGCCGAGACTACACCGTCGTCATGGGCGTGTTGGCCATCAATACCGTATTAATTCTTTCAGGAAACATTATTTCGGACATTTTGTACTCGTTAATTGATCCAAGAATTCGATTTGAGTGAGTTTGGTAGAGTGGGCACTGCCCACAAAAATCTCTACGAAAGTGGTGGGCGATGTCCACCCTACGTTCATGGCTGCTCGAAAATCCTTTTCGCCGTTGCGGTTGCGACTTCGCCGGTTTCGCCGGTTGAAGCGAGGGTATTATAGCTTTCTGATCTTGATCGGAACGTACACGCTGTCGTTTTTACTGCCATTTTTGATGAGCAATCGAGCAATCGTTGTCCACTATCAGGGTCACTACTATTTTCCTGCAATAAAGACGTATTTTTTCGAGACGTTTGAAATTGGCCGTGAAAGTATCTACTTGGCTCAGGTGTTCAAACAAGCCGACGAGTCGGGCGTGCCGCTTCAAGGCGAAACCGACTACAGAATGCTGAAACGCCAATTTAAAAAGCAGAAATCAGGTAATTGGTTGTTGCTGCCGCCCATTCCGTATCACCCGAATGAAGGGTTTCTGGAACTGGAAGGCTCGCCGCCGCATCCACCATCGGCTGCACATTGGATGGGCACTGATGACCGCGGACGAGATGTGTTCGTGCGATTGACCTATGGGTATCGTACTTCCATTAGCTTCTCGCTGCTGGTCATCAGCGCGACCTACACGTTTGGGATCCTGGTAGGAGCGGTCTTGGGATACTATGGCCGTTGGATCGACATTTTCGGTCAACGTTGCGTCGAGATTTGGGGAGCCATCCCGTTTCTTTACACGGTGATTATTCTGGCGTCGATATTTGAGCCCAGTTTTAAGCTCTTGGCGCTGATCCTAGCGATGTTTGGCTGGATGTCGATCACGTACTACATTCGCGGTGAATTCTACCGCGAGAAGGCCAAAGATTACGTCGCCGCTGCGATTGCCACTGGCGAGAGCAACTTGACGATCATGGCGCGGCACATTTTGCCCAACGCGCTGACACCAATCATCACCTTTGCCCCGTTTGCAATCGTGTCCAATATCGTCGCACTAGTTTCACTTGATTTTCTGGGATTTGGCTTGCCGCCGCCAGCTCCCAGTTGGGGTGAACTGTTGAGTCAGGCCAAGCAGAACTTGCAGGTCTGGCATTTAGTCGTGTTTCCGCTGGGTGCCATGTTCGTCACGTTACAACTTGTCGTCTTTATTGGCGAGGCGGTGCGTGAGGCATTCGATCCGAAGGTGTTTAGCAGGCTGCGCTGATGGCCAACGTTGAATTGTCCAATCCATTGACGGAAGCGCCGCGGTCGCCCATTTTGAGCGTCCGCGATTTGGAAGTGACGTTCCGCATCGACGACGGTCTGGCCAAAGCCGTCGACGGAGTTTCATTCGATCTATATCCCGGTGAAGTGCTGGGAGTTGTGGGTGAGTCAGGATCGGGAAAAACCGTGGCGGCGCTGTCCATTATGCGGTTGATTCCTGATCCACCCGGTAACATTTCGGCTGGACAAATACTGTTCGATGGTCAGGACCTGTTGCATGTGACGTATGAGCAAATGCGCGACGTGCGCGGAACCCAGATAGCGATGATTTTTCAGGAACCGATGACCGCATTAAATCCGGTCTTTACAATTGGAATGCAGGTCATGGAAACGGTTTTAACTCACGAACCTGTGCGGCGACGTGAAGCGTTCGACCGTGCTGTTGAGATGCTCGAGCGGGTCGGTATTCCCGACGCGCGGAAACGCATGAACGATTTTCCCCATCAGTTTTCCGGAGGCATGCGGCAGCGTGTCATGATCGCCTTGGCGTTGGTTTGTCACCCGAAAATTCTAATTGCCGACGAGCCGACAACTGCGTTGGATGTAACGACTCAGGCGCAAATTCTCGAGTTGATGCTCGAACTGGAACGAAAACAAACCGGAGCGTCGATTATTCTGATTACTCACGATTTGGCAGTCGTTGCCGAGACGTGCCAACGTGTCGTTGTGATGTACGGTGGAATGGTCCAGGAAGTTGGTACTGCCGAACAGGTCTTCCATGATCCTCGACATCCCTACACGAAAGGTTTGCTCGCTTCGCTTCCTAGCACCAGCGGCAAGAAAGAAGAGAGACTTTACACCATTCCTGGCAACGTCCCTTCAATCATGGAAATGCCCGCTGGCTGTAAATTCTGCACACGTTGCAGCGAGGTGATCGATCGGTGCCGAACTGAGAAACCGCGGCTGTACGATCTTGGTGACGGTCATTTCGTCCGCTGTCATTTGTTGGAGGATGATGCGAAATGAGCGAGCCGTTGTTAGAAGTGCGGAACTTGAGCGTCCGGTTCCCCATCTGGGGCGGCGTGTTTCGTCACAAAGTGGCGGAAGTCTGCGCGGTCGACGACCTTTCTTTCACGCTGTACAAGGGCGAGACGCTGGGGTTGGTCGGCGAGTCGGGTTGTGGAAAAACGACCGTTGCCAAGGCGATTTGCAATATCCTTCGAGAAACGGCGCCCGGAGTGCATCTAGAGGGAGAAATAATATTTCATACGCAAAAGGAAGCGGTTGATCTATTGTCACTAAACCGAACAAGAATGAAGCCATTCCGCGAGCAGCTCCAGATTATTTTTCAGGACCCGTTTTCATCACTCAATCCGCGCATGACCGTACAGGAGATTGTCGAACGGCCACTCAAGGTTCACAGTGCGAAAACGCCGAACCAGCGGCGTGAGCGCGTGTTTCGGCTATTAGAGCGAGTTGGACTTCAGCCGGAGTACGCTATGCGGTATCCGCACGAATTTAGTGGTGGTCAACGCCAGCGAATCGGAATTGCTCGTGCATTGGCCGTTAACCCGACACTGGTTGTTGCGGATGAACCGGTCTCGGCGCTGGACGTTTCCGTTCAAAGTCAGGTGATCAATCTGTTGCTGGACTTGCAGGATGATTTTGGCTTGACATACCTGTTTGTGGCTCACGATCTTTCTGTGGTTTATCACATCAGCGACCGCATTGCCGTAATGTATTTGGGTAGCATGGTTGAAATTGGTGGTGCCGAGACTGTCTATCATCAGCCGGCGCATCCCTACTCGCGTGCGTTGCTTTCGGCTGTTCCTCGCCCTGATCCAACGGCCAAGCGGACGGAACGTATCCGTCTAAAAGGCGAGATTCCTTCGCCATTGAACAAACCTTGCGGTTGTAGTTTCCATCCACGCTGCGCAATCGTCCAAAACGAATGCATGGTCAATATCCCGTCATTGGAAGAGAAAGAAACTGGCCAATTGGCTGCGTGTCCGTTCACTTGATTTGATCGCGGTTTTCGGTGATACGAATGCGGCTTGATATGTCGTTTCGAACCTGTCAGGAGCCAAATTGGTAAGTCGACAATCTGGAAAAACTCATTAAACAAAAGCTTGACAAAGGCACAAAACTTTAATAATGAGATTTCAAAACCAACGTTCAAATAGGATTGAAAAACGAATAGAAGGACAGTATAGAGGTTGCCTGAGATGACGGCGTCATGGTTCGACAAGGGAGTGAGTCACATGGGAGGTTCGACGAGCGACGATATGCAAGAAGTCGAACAGGACGACGATGGGTTCGTCTGCTTTGAAGACGAGGAATTCGCTGACGAGGAACTCGACGAGGACTTTGACGAGGACTTCGACGACAACGAGCTTGACGAGGACTTTGACGAGGACTTCAACGACGGGGAAGACGAAGAAGATCTTGATAACTTGGGCGGCGAGTAGGGCAGCATTCTAAAAGTTTCCGGATGATGTGACTCGGATCGCCATTCTGGATCCGCAAGTCGAGTTCCAAGAGAACCGGGAAAATGCGTCAATTACTCATTCGCTTTTGTTTGTTCGTAATTCGCCGATTTTAGGCGGCCGGTCATCCGCTGGTTTTCTCACTTTCGCGAATCTGTTTTGCGTATACAATCCACAGCGTCACGCAAACATCGTCAGCCGATTCAGGAGAATTGTCGGGTGTTGGGATTGGCTCAGAAAATTTCCGAAGCCCGGCAGTTCATTTACGATCGTTGGCCAACCCAGCCGCAGGTAGGAATGATCTTGGGGACCGGCTTAGGAGATCTGGCCGAGCAAATCAGTATGGTGACGACGATCGCTTACGAAGAGATTCCCCATTTCCTGAGCTCGACGGTCCAGTCGCATGCCGGGCAGTTGGTGTGCGGTCGATTGAAAGGTGTTCCCGTGCTTGCGATGGAAGGTCGCTTCCATTACTACGAAGGCTACTCGATGCAACAGATCACATTTCCAGTGCGAGTGATGAAGGCCCTCGGGGCCGAGATTCTGTTGATCACCAATGCGGCTGGCGGCATGAATCCCGAGTACCAATTGGCCGACATCATCATCCTGGACGACCAAATTAATCTGATGGGCGATAATCCGCTACGAGGCATCAACAACGACAATTTGGGTCCACGATTTCCCGACATGCTGGAACCGTACGACCAGAATTTAATTGACATCGCTACAGAATCCGCTCAGAAGTTGGCGATTGATTGCCACACAGGAATTCTGGTTGCCGTGAGTGGACCAAACTTGGAAACACGAGCAGAATATCGGATGCTTCGGCGGCTGGGAGCGGATGTGGTTGGAATGTCCACGATTCCGGAAGTGCTCGTGGCCAAACATGCCGGATTGCGCGTTCTGGCATTTTCAATCGTGACCGACATGTGTCTGCCTAACGAATTACAGCCGGTCGAGATCGAGAAGATTTTGGAAGTGGCCGGACGCGGCAGTGGAACACTAGCTCGGTTGATTTCGCGGATCTTCGAGCAACTTGGCGAATCGTAGGTTGGGCACCGCCCACCAAACCGCTGTCGGATGCAAATAAATGTTGGCGGGCAGTGCCCACCCGATGAGGATGCATTTTCTAGGGGACAGAGTAACAAAGATTGACGTAATCATGTTCCAAAAAGTTTCGGAATCAAATTTCCTACATGGAGAACACGAGGTCCTGAAATTCTGGGCGGATCGTCGTATCTTCCAGAAGCTCTGCGAACAAAATGTCGGTAAACCCAAATGGAACTTTCTGGATGGACCAATCACTGCGAACAACCCGATGGGTGTGCATCATGCCTGGGGACGAACCTATAAGGACGCCTATCAGCGCTATTTTGCGATGACTGGTCACGAGCTGAGGTACCAGAACGGCTTCGACTGCCAGGGATTGTGGGTAGAAGTCGAAGTCGAGCGAGAACTGAATTTCACGACGAAGAAATCGATTCTCGAGTTTGGTATTGATCGCTTCGTTAACGAGTGTAAGAAACGTGTCCTGATATACGCTGCTCGGCAGACCGAACAATCGATCCGACTGGGCTTCTGGATGGATTGGGACGATTCGGATCAGTTGCGAAATCTCGCTGCATCAATCGGTAGCGATAAAGAAGTCGCAATCACGACTCCCCGTGGCGAGAAATTGTCTGGTAAAGCGGACCAACTGGTTGCTCGGCTCGGTAGTCCGAATTGGGGTGGCAGTTATTTCACGTTCTCGACTGAGAACAACGAATCGATCTGGGCCTTTTTGAAAAAGTGTCACCAACGGGGAAAGATTTACCGTGGACACGACGTGATGCCTTGGTCAGGACTTAGCGGCAGTGCCTATAGTCAGACCGAGGTCGCTGATGGACGCAGGCTGTCGGTCCACACGTCTGTTTTTGTCCGCTTTCCGATCAAAGGTCGCGATAACGAATACCTGTTCGTATGGACAACGACGCCGTGGACATTGGCGGGAAATATAGCGTGTGCAGTGAACCTTGATTTGGATTACGCGAAGGTTCGGACGAAGCGTGATGGGGCCGTTTATTACTGTGCCAGCGACAATCTTGAATTCCAGCGGCTGGAGCGGGAATACAAAGACGGTTTCGGCCGGCCTGAATGGAATTGGCCCGACGAAGTACCAAAGCTGAAAACGATCGCCCAAATATTTAAGGAACAGGGTGGATTTCAGATTGAAGGGACGCTCAAGGGCAGAGACATGATCGGCTGGGAATACGAAGGACCATTCGACGAACTTCCCGTGCAAAACCAGCCTGGTGGTCATCCCATCGACGAGGACTTGAAGCACTTGACTGGCGCGATCTCTCACCGCGTCATTGACGGAGGACGCGATTCGAAGGGAAGCCCGCACGTTGTGGCCGGCGAGGGAACCGGAATCGTGCATATCGCACCGGGTAGCGGTGACGTCGACTTTCAGTTGGGCAGGCAACATGGACTTATTACAATCGCGCCACTGGAAGACGACGGCCGGTTTACCAATGGCTTCGGTGAGTTGTCCGGCCTCGAGGCAATCGCTCCGAAAGTCGCGGAAATGATCTGCGACAGCTTGCGCAGCAAACGTCTATTGGTCGCGTCCGAAGACTATCCGCACATCTATCCGCATTGCTGGCGAACTGGTGAACCCTTGGTGTTTCGACTTGTTGACGAATGGTTCATCAATATGGATTGGCGCGACGAGATTAAACAGGTGACCAGGAAAATCCGTTGGTTACCGGAAGCGATCGACGGTGAGCAGCGCGAGTTGGAATGGCTGACAAACATGCGAGACTGGATGATCTCGAAGAAGCGGTTCTGGGGCTTGGCGTTGCCAATTTGGGTCGATGAAGAGACGGGCGACTTCGAGGTCATTGGCTCGCTGGCCGAACTAAAGGAACGATCGGTCGAAGGTTGGGACGAATTCGATGGACACACACCGCACAGACCGTGGATTGACGGAGTGAAGATTTGCAATCCTCGAACAGGCAATCTGATGGCACGCATTGTAGATGTCGGCAATCCGTGGCTCGATGCGGGCATCGTCCCATTCTCGACCTTGCAGTACAACACCAACCGCGAAGCGTGGAAAGGACAATATCCGGCCGACTTCGTTACTGAATGTTTCCCGGGTCAATTCCGCAACTGGTTTTATGCTCTGTTGTCAATGGCCGCGATGATGCGCTATGACGAGACCGACGACCCAGCCGAAAAACGTCCCTTTAAAACACTGCTCGGCCATCGCTTGGTCATGGACGAAAACGGCAAAGCAATGCACAAGACCGACGGTACGGCGATCTGGTTTGAAGAAGCGGCCGAGCAACTCGGTGTCGACACTATCCGCTGGATGTACCTTGCCCAGAACCCATTCGTTGACCTGCGATTTGGAAAGCGACTGAAGGACAAGCAAATCACACTACAAACGCCAAACGGCTCCATTGATCAAACATCTGAAGGATTGCCGACGTGTAAAGTCGTCAGCCGACCGGCCGATCAAATCCGCCGCCAGATTCTGATCCCGCTGTGGAATTCGTATGCCTTCTTCATCAACTATGCCCGATTGGATCAGTTCGATCCGCGTCCAGTATTGCAGCTTGGCCGTAACGCTTCGCATGACAAATCCCATCAGGTGCAGTGCGATGGTTGCATTCCAGTCAGCGAGCGGCAGGAGATCGACCGCTGGATTCTTTCGAACCTACAGGATTTGATCGAAACCGCGAATCGCGAGTTTCGTGAATACAATGCTGCTGAGGTGTGCCGTGTTGCGGCCGAATTCATCGATGACTTGTCGAATTGGTACATCCGCCGAAACCGTCGACGCTTTTGGCGTTCGCACAACGCTGCGGACCACGACAAACTGGCGGCCTATCAAACGTTGTACGAAGTTCTGGTCACGCTGACAAAACTTCTGGCTCCAGCGATTCCCTTCATCACCGAACGGATGTACCAGAATTTGGTTCACAGTTGGGCGAAAAATGGCCGAAGCGAGACTCTCATTGATCCAGAGAGCGTACATCTGTGCTCGTACCCGCAGGCTGATCGAACGCTGCTTGATCCTGAACTGAACTGCTGCATGGCGACGGCACAAACTGTGGTAAAACTTGGGCACAAGCTACGGGCTCAGACGAACTTGCGAGTCCGACAGCCGTTGACCGAATTACGATATACGGTTGCGGACCCGAAACAATTGGCTGCGATCGAAAGGCTGGCCGAAGTGATCAAAGAGGAGTTAAATGTCAAACAACTTATAGCACGCGACAACCTCGACGACCTATTGTGCTACATCTACAAACCGAATCTGAAAACATTGGGTCCCAAGTACGGTAATCTGCTGGGGCAACTGCGTCAGACGTTGTTGCAATTAGACCACCAGGCATTTGTTCCACTCCATGGCGGCAAGACGATTTCTATCGATATAGAAGGAACTGAAGTTGTCCTACTTCCCGAAGACGTACTGATTAGCACTGAACAGGCCGCTGATTGGGTTTGTGCCGATGATCAAGGCGTTCAGGTCGCCCTCATGACGTCGCTCACTCCTGAACTGGAATGTGAAGGTATGCGCAACGACTTCGTTCGCCATGTTCAGCAACTGCGCAAAGAACAGAACCTGGAAATTGAAGATCGAATTTGCATCTTCCACGGTGCAGATGACAGTGAAGTCACCGCGATCACCGAAGAGTGGGCCGAATACATTCGCGCGGAAACCTTGGCTGATTCGATCGAAAGATCTGACACCGTGGTGCCAAAAGAAAAAATGGTTGTGGTCGGTGGTGCGGAGGTAACGATCTGGATCAAAAAATCCCGCTAGCCCCTGGTTTTTTTCACATAGAAAACGATGTCCGGTACCCTTGAACCCTTCTTGCACGTTGTCTTGTATCAGCCGGACATTCCGCAAAACACCGGAAACATTGGCCGGACTTGTGTTGCGGTCGGGGCGAAGTTGTGGTTGATTCGCCCGTTGGGATTTCGCCTTGATGGAAAACAACTCAGACGCGCTGGAATGGATTATTGGGGGCATTTGAACTGGGAGGTCGTGGACAGTTGGTCTGAGGTGTTGCGTCGGTTAACCGGAAAAAATTTTTGGTGTATAACAAAGTTTGCCAAGCGTACGGTGTGGGAAGCCGAGTTCCAAGAAGGCGACATTCTGTTGTTCGGCAGCGAAACTCGCGGTCTACCGCAAGGCATTTTGGACGAACGGCTTAGTAGAAACTTGAAGCTGCCTATGCGTCACGAAGTTCGCAGCCTGAATTTGGCTAGCACGGTCAACACGGTTGCCTACGAGGCCGTCAGACAGTTGGGAGGCTTGCCAGGCGGAAATTAACCTAATTTTCCAAAACTCTCAAAACGGCGAGCAGGAAAATGCAGATCGGCGCGGTGGCACTACGAGCTAAATGGTCTACCAGCATTACGTCAGTTCCGTCAGTGTGTTGAAGAATTGCATAGCACGCGTTAAATTCCGAGAGTGACACTAGGTATCATCTAAGGTTATTGAAGCGGACGACTGGCAGACTAGTCGCTATTTTCATAAAGACAACGGAGTTCATCGGGATGGGAACCAAGAAGACCGGAAAGGGTCGGAGAAAGCTCGGACGCAAGAAGCGCCGGAATCGAAGCAAGATTCGGCATCGCAAAGGCTAAATGATTCGATTGCTTGAAATCACGGCTTGGACACGTGTGTTAGCCAGTATTCGTCAAAATCTTGACAATGCTGGTAGTGTAGCAAGCAGCTTCCTCCGAGTTGGCAACCTACGATTGGGTTGTCTCCACTAAATTAGCCGTTGCGACAGCGATTCCACTCATTTTTGAAGTATTCCAATGCGCGATTTTGGTTCGATGTAATTGCGCGCGATCAACCATTGCAAATCTTAAAGAAGGTGGAGCAATGCGTATCTCGTTCAGAACGTCAGGGAAAATTTTCCTGACGGTTTATTGGTTGCTGTTGTCGATGATCTCGACCGTATTTTCGGACGATGATTTAACTGTCAAACAGGAAAACGAACAAGCCGTAAAGGCCGAGGTCGAAAAGAAAACTGCGCTGAAGAAACTGGCCGGACCATACGAAGCGGCATTGAAGAGGGCGGCCGATGAAGCGCTCGTTCGCCAAATAGCTGCTCAAAACGAATTGAGATTCGCGCAGAATAAATCGAAACAGTTGTCCCAATCGCTCTGGAATCTCAAGTTGATAGTTTCTAAAGCTCACTTGGACGTAAGGGCCGCCGAGGAGAAGATGAAGCTGCAAGCAGAAACCTTGACTAAGGCAGCCGCGACCAAAGTCACAGCCGAAAAGGCCGCTGCGGCAGCAAAAAAGGCTGCTGATGAGGTGGCAAAAGTTGCACGGGCTGCTGCAGTCAAAGCTAAGGCCGAGGCCGAAAAGGCCGCCAAAGCTGTCAAGGCGGCCGCTGATACGTTGGAAACAATTCACGCATCCATTGCTGCCACGAAACAGGCCGAAAAGAAAGCGAGTGCCGACATCAAAAAAGCGGATGCTGAAATCGCCGAAGTCATCCCGGAACTCAAGAAGGCTGAAGATGCATTCGCTGCGGTCACCAAAGAGGTAATTACGAAACAGCGAGCACTGGAAGACTTGCTAATCAGTGCCGGCAGACTCGTTTCGTTCTCGAAGTCGATTGCTCCGATCTTTGCGATGCGCTGCTTGGTCTGTCATAACGCTCGAACTGCCAAGGGACGCTACAATATGGAAACCTATGCAGCGGTCATGAAGGGAGGTGAATCCGGCGAGGTTGTTGAGGCCGGTGATGGCAAGGCATCGAACCTGTACGTCTTTGTTGAAGATGGGACTATGCCGAAGGATGCCGATTCGCTGACGACCAAGCAAATCGCAACGATAAAGAAATGGATCGACACCGGTGCCAAGTTGGATGTCGGTGTCGCTGCAGATGCGCGGCTGTTCACAATCATACCGAAGTTGCCACAGCCAAAACCTCCAGAGAGTTATTCAGTTCCTATGCCGGTTACAGCCGTCGCGTTCAGTCCGGACGGAAAAGTCTTAGCCAGTTCCGGTTACCACGAAGTGATGCTATGGAATCCGGCTGACGGCCAACTGCTTCGCCGAATCACGAATGTGGCAGAACGCGTCAATGATGTCAGGTTTACTGCTGACGGTAAAATCATTGCCGTTGCCGCAGGTACCCCTGCTGAAATCGGCGAGGTAAAACTGTTCAATGTTTCCGACGGCAAGTTGTTGGCTGATTTGGTCAGAACGGATGATTCCGTGTACTGCTTGGCTTTCAGTGCGGATGATAAACGACTTGCGGCAGGCGGAGCCGATCGGGCCATTCGTGTCTATGAAGTGTCGTCGGGCAGGCAGGAATTGCTGATCGAGGATCATGCCGATTGGGTTATGGGAATTGCTTGGTCGCCGGACGGCAGCAAACTCGCCTCGGCCAGTCGTGATAAGACGTCGAAGATATTTGACTCAAACACAGGCGACTCACTAATGGCGTTTAACAGTCATGAGCAACCAGTTTTTGGAGTTGCATTCTCACCTGATGGTAATCAGGTCATCACCGGTGGACGCGACAAGAAAATTCGTATCTGGAAAGTCACAGATGCCAAACAGACGCGAGCTATCGAAGGTTTCGGCAATGCAATCTTACAAATTTTGGTTACGAAAGATGGTCAAGTTTTCAGTTGTAGCGCCGACAAGAACACTCGTCTACATTCGATTGACGACGGAAAGAAAATTCGCACTTACAGCGGGCATCAGGACTGGGTGTATTCGGTCGCGTTCAATTCGGCGACAAAAAAACTCGCTACGGGAAGCTATGACGGAGAGATCCGTATCTGGAACAGCGACAACGGGGAAAAGATCGTCACCTTCACTGCCGCTCCCGGCTACAAGAAACCCGTAGTGACCGCTCAGGAAAAGGAAAAACAGAGTCCGCGGTAAAATAAGTTGATCAATTCGGTCTTAAAGCTGGCTTATTGATCGTGATCCCAAAATATTCACTCCGCTGCCGATTATCAAATTGTGGCGGTAAGCCCACCGATAGAAGTGTCCCATCTTTTCGGGAGCAAGCACAGTTAATTGCTCAAAGCCAGCATCGTGGAACCACTGGCAAACTTCGTTAATCGTGTGGTGATGCTGGTACTGCGGCGCGTACCAGTCGAATGTATCACAGACGCGGTTCTGCCAGTCCGAGTGACTGCTGAAGTTAACGACTTTGTTCAACGTCCTCTTGATGACTGGCAGCCCGCCCAACCGAGCACCGAACTTGCACCATTGCTCCAGTTGATGCGATGGCATCCGAGTTGTTCGTCCGCGGATGACATTGTTGATTGATTCCTGCCACCACTGATTGCGGCGATACAGCCAGACGGCCAGACGACCGCCCGGCCGAACCATTGTGGCGACAGCGTCGAAGACTTGACGAGTATCGGCGTCATGGTGCATTACGCCAATTGAAAATACAAAATCGAACGAGTCCGGCTGCAATGGCAATTTCTTCAGGTCGGCCTGTAGAAAACGCACGTTCTGAAGATGCTGGCAAAGCTCGGCCGCTTTACCGACGGCAGTGCTGTGGTCGACCGCGATTACCGTCGCGCCCGCCTCTGCGGCCACTTTGCTGTATCGGCCGCCGCCGCAACCTGCATCCAAAACAGTCAGTCCTTTCAGTTCCCCGAATGATAATCCGGTCTTTGCATGAAACGTGGCGCGATCTTCTTCGTCTTGAACGACTTCATACTTGTTCCACTGTAGACCGAAACTGGCGAGATGCGCTTGCGAGACGAATCTCGGAATGTCGTCGACGATTTTGTAGCTTGACCCACACGATGTACATTTCAACGACTGGGCCAAGTCCTCAAGTTCAAAACGGCCGTGACATACGGGACAGCATAGCTGTTTGGTGAATTCAGTGATCATACTCTATTCGTGAACGCGTAACCATTTTCCGAAACTGATCGACTTCCTGTCGCATAAATTTATCGCGAATGCGTTGTATTTGGTTCTTTGTGTCAGTTAACTGAATCGACATGCATCCAATTCATTGCACCAGCGTTGAGGAGTTGGGTGATAACTTGCCGTGCGGCGCGACAGCCGTAGCTTGAATCGTCCCTTCAGAAATTGCAATCTGCAAGTCGATCTGTGTCGAAATCGTTCCATTCGAACGGGATTCACGTGCATTTTTGCCTAATGTGCTACTTAAACGCACAAATTGTGTCACTCGCGGTTGTTTGTCCATTTGGCTTATAATTTATAAAGTCACGTTTGTTTGAATACTTGTCATGTTTTTCTGTTGCGTTGAAACCATCGCAGTTATCGATGTCGTCCGTTCGCAAAATCGTCTTGAGCGTAGTGCTGTGCATCGTCGCATTGGCGACCGGTAGTGGAGTGTTCGTACTGCTGGCCTCGTTAAAAAAAACGCCCGCGTTGCGCGAACCGATCCAGAAAGTGTACAACGTTGAAGTTTTTGACGTTGAACGATCGGACCTGCAAGAGATTGTCTCGGGATTCGGTACAGCGCATTCACATCAAAAAGTTGTCATTGCCGCACAGGTGGCCGGAGAAGTGATCTCGGTTAATCCCCGGCTGAAAGTGGGCGAGACTGTCCGCGCTGAGGACGTTCTTGTAAGCGAATTTGGTCGATCGCAACGTTTTAGTGGCGATGTCTTGCTCCATATCGATTCTACTACATACGTCGACAAAGTGAATCTGGCCGAAAGGCGTTTAGCTCTGGATCGGGCAGAATTGGCTCAGTTAGAACAAGAGCAAAAAAACAACGATCGGTTGCTGGAAAATGTGCAGGATGATTTTGACGCCTTCAAGAAGGAATACGAGCGTGTTCAGCAGTTACATGTACAAAATGTGGCGTCACGCAGTGAATTGTTACGGGCCGAATTGGAACTGCGCCAATACGAAAAAGTGTTGATCCGCAACCAAAACGCTCGGGCGTTGTTCCCGCCGCGACGTCAACTCATTGAATCTCGTTTGGATGCGCACGCAATCGAAAAGAAACTGGCTGAAATCGACTTGAGACACACAACCGTCCGACCACCATTTGTCGGAGTCTTGAGCGAAGTGATGGCAGAGAAAGGACAATATGTTCGCCCTGGCGACGCGCTGGCTGAGTTAACGGATGTTTCGCAGGTCGAGATCCCCATACCACTGGCCCTGACCGACTATGCCAAGATCGCACCAAAAGTACAATCAGGCGATCAGTCGTTCGTTGAATTGGCGACAAATGAAACCTCGAAGCCACGCTGGCGCGGCTATGTGGTCCGCGCGGCACCCGAAGTCGACCAGTCGACACGGACTGTAATGGTCTTCGTCCATGTCGACAACAAGAAGAACGCCGTCCCGCTGTTGCCGGGCATGTTTGTTCACGCTCGAATTGCCGGGCCTGTATTGAAGCAAACAATGGTTGTTCCTCGTGATGCCGTAACGGCGGGCAAACTGTTCATTACGAAGAACCAGTTCGCCAAACAGCAACCGATCGTTGTGAAACGCACATTGCAGTCGCTGGCCATTATTGACGGCTCAAAATCCGACCTGAAGCCCGGTGATCAAGTCATCTTGACCAATCTGGATATTCTACATGACGGCGCGCGGATTTCTGTGCAATCACATCGAAGCCTGAAACTCGAAATTGAGCGACAACGAACCAAGATCGTCAGTCAACAGGTCATGGCTGGAGGTAGAAGTTCCGACCATAAGGGCAAGGTCAAGTGAATGTTCCAACGCGGATTAGTTGAATTTGTTAGAGTACAATCAACAATGTCAGGTTTTCAGTTTTTAATCCCATGATTTGTATCTCAGTAACACCGACGTCTCGGCAACTTGCAAAAGTTGACCTGTTAAACGCTGCCGGTCAAGGCGATTTGATCGAACTGTGTCTCGATCATTTGATCAAACCACCGGACATGAAGGAATTGCTGGACGGCGTAAATAAACCGATGCTGGTGTCCTGCCGACGGCAACAGGAGGGCGGGCATTGGAAAGGTACGGACGATCAACGGATGAAGTTGCTTCGTGAAGCGATTGTGGCGGGTCCGGCATATGTGGAACTTGACCTTGAAACGGCCCGGAATGTTCCACGATTTGGCGATACCAAGCGAGTTATCAGTTACACTCGTCTCGATAGACCACTTAGGAATATTGACTCAGTGTTTCAGGATGCGGCCAAGGTGAACGCCGACGTCGTGAAATTTACGTGGCCGACTCCAACGCTGGAATCGGCTTGGCCGTTGTTGGCCGGTGTTACAAAGAAACGCGACTTGCCAGTTGTCGGTCTAGGTTTGGGTCGTGCTGGGTTAATGTTTTCGCTGCTCGGACGAAAATACGGATCACCGTGGATTTACGCTGCCCTGGAAAGAGGGATGGAAGCATTTGAGGATCAGGCTACGGTCGGTGAGTTGGATGAAGTTTATGGCTGGCGTGATATCTCTCCACAAACCCGCTTTATCGGCATCGTCGGGGTCGGTCCAGCGGAAACAACGACCGTAAGAGTGTTTAACACGGTGTTCAAAAAACGTGGAATTAACGCCCGTTGCCTGCCGCTGGTCAGCAATCAGTTTGACAAGTTGCAACAAATGCTCGACGTGCTGAAAATTAATGCCATCATTACTAGTCGTGACTTAGGTGAACGAATCTTGCCGCTGGCCGAGCACACCGACGAAGCCGTTCGGTTAGGGCAACACGCTGATTTGTTACTGAAGCAGCCAGATGGCTGGCATGCCTACAACAGTATTTGGCGAACTGCTTCAGGTGTACTTGAGTCTATGTTAGGCAAGCGTACCGTGAATGAACGACCGTTAGATAGTCGAAATGTGCTGATCATCGGTACGGGCGGACTGGCTCAGTCACTGGTCTATGGAGTCTTGCGCCGCAAAGGTTTAGTTAGCGTGACCGGCTCGAATGAAAAGGCCACTCAGCAGATCGCACAAAGACTGCAGGCGAGATTTGTCCCATTCCACAATCTGTACGACACGCTGGCCGATATTGTTGTTCTGGCGGATCCGGACTTAAGGATGGGAGTGAAGAAATCGGAACTCAATCCGTCGTTTTTGCGGGCTCCCATGACGTTTATCGATGTCGGATGCATGCCTCAGGATGGCGACATATTGAAAGAGGCGCGTGGACGTGGCTGCACGATCGTCGAGCCATTGGACATTTATTTGGCTCAAGTTGCGTCGCAATTTAAATCGGTGACTGGTCATGATGTGTCGTCGGACGAGTTTCGTGTGGCGGTAAACGTTGAAGGCTAACTAGCTCATCAATTGAACGTTTTTTGGGAAAAACTTCCCTATTCTGCAAAAGTATCGGATAGGCATGGTAAACAAAGTTTTTTTGTTCTCCTCGCTCGCCTACGACAATGCTGTTGGTTGTCGCTAGATTTCGACGCACCTCAGTTCAATCCGGTCGATTTGGTCAATGAGTGCGAGAGGGAGATCAAAGCCGGCGGAGTTCCTCGGAAACATTTTCCATGTATCTTTCCCGGAATCGATGGATGCGCGTGCGGCAATACGTTGGTCAGAAACATATTGGGACTGCTTGACCAACACTTTCCCGTTGTTGTCGCTCAGGGCAACCACGACCTTAATTGACCGAGACGGATCCTCCGTGGCCCTAAATTGAAAATGGGCATGTAGCGTGCTACGCCGAGAATGCTTCGTCAACTTGACATGATACGGCTCTACGAATGTGCTATCACCCTCCTGATTCAGTATGTGCTGGACTGGAATGTGTTTATCAAGCGGAAACGGTTCTTCGAGTGTGACGTCAAGCTTTGGGCGGCACAGTTTTTGAAAGAGGCCCACGTTGAAAAAGCTCACGCTTTTAGGCTGTGCGTCTGCACGGTTGGCGATCACTCATGGATGGCACCCGGAGTCTACTAATCGACATTAGCCGTAGGTCAGCAGCAGACACAGGTCGGGGTTTTCCTGACGAATCGGTACTCACATGAAGGGTTGAATACTGGTCAGAAGTCGCGTTTTACTATCATTAGGCCAACTGAACATACCTGCCATTATAAAAGAGTAACGGCTTTCCATCACCTGCATCGCCGGCAACAATTTCACCAATGAAAATGGCATGATCACCGCCAGGAAGTATGTCAGTCAGTTTACAGTCGACGTATCCGATTGCGCCGACAAGGATTGGCGAACCGGTGACGGCTGTCTTGACCTCGAGATCCGAAAAGTTTTTCGGTCCCACGGTGGCAAAGCGATTGGAAAGTTGTTCCTGATCGGCTGATAAAATATTGATAGCGAAGCAGCGGCTTTCTCTTACGTAGTCGTGCGTTTGGTTTCCGCGAGCGACCGCGACTAGGACCAATGGGGGATCGAGTGACAGCGAAGTCACGGCATTGGCCGTCATCCCCCAGGTGTCCCCTTTGCCAACAATCGTACTGACAACGGTCACACTGGTTGCAAACCGACCCATGATCCGCCGTTGCTCTTTCGAGTCGAATGCCATGGAATATCTCCACTTCGAACAAACGAAAGTCGCCCACTCAACTCCTTGGCAGTTGAATTGCGACCGCTGATATTTGGGCGCTTGGCAGACGCTACTCCAAATTATTCAAGAATCCGCAAGCCAGAACGAGAAAACACTATTTCTTCTAGAACTATGGTCATTTTTCTTTCATCACTCTGCAGACAGAGAAAGACGTTGGATGCTTGCAGTTGCGTTGTTCTAGCAATCCGTTGTGCAACCTTGTTTCTGCCTGCATGAACAATTCGGGCTATTCTATTCCGTCAGCGATTAGACGTGTGCAGCTGCAATCACTGATTCTCTAGCGTAGGCCAGTGTGGTCCAGTTAGCAATTGCAAGGCGTATTCTCCACTACTGATCGATTGCTTGTCTTTTGGCAAGCCCGGTTCGAGATTCAGTTGGCTCAACAAATGTTCTGACTGTTCATACGAACAGAATCGTTCTAGTTGTTTCAAAAACGGTTGAAATTCGTCATCGCGCATCGCATCGGAAAACGTCTTAGATTTTCTGATTAGATGCGCACAGTTGTTGGAAATGATCAGAGCTCTACATCGCCGAGTCACGTCTGGCCAACCGGCACGGCAGGCCGCAGCACCGGCTAGGACCAAGAACTTGTCTCGTCCCTGCATTTGATTTTTCTGTTGGGATAAGTCGGCCAGTTTGACATACGCGATCATGGCTACTTCGTGATCTGGCATAACTATTGTGGGTATCGGTATTCTCAATATGGGATTCTCAAACCGTCGTACGCCAATTCGACGCCATTCGGCAAACGAGCATTCGTCGCATCATGGTCCAGGCTGTGCGAGATGTGTGTGAAGTATGTTTGTCGAGGTTTAATCCGTTCGACTACTTCCAGGCTTTGATCGACGCCAAAATGCGTCGGATGCGGTCTGTCACGCAGTGCATCGATGATCAGGACGTCCAAGTCTTCTAACAGCAACCAGCTTTCCTCTGGGATTTCGCTGACATCGGTACAGTAGGCCACGTTGCCGATACGAAATCCAAGAACCGGCAGTTTGCCGTGATACAGTCGAATTGGTTGCACGGTTACGCCAAGCAGAGAAATAGGTTCCATTCCGATGCGGTAAAACTCCAAATGCGGCACCGCACCGACGTGTGTATTTGGAGTTGGCGGCAGAAATGCATAATTGAACGACGTTCGAAGCTGGCGCTCGACCAATTCTTCACAATATAGAGGAACGGGTTGTTTCAGATAAAAATACATCACGCGTAAATCATCCAGTCCGAAGATATGGTCGGCGTGACTATGCGTAAAAACGGCAGCGTGGATTCGATAGATCTTTTCACGCAGCAATTGCAGACGCAACTCCGGCGGTGTGTCAATTAGGAAACACCCTGCTGGAGTATTCACAGCGACACCCGTGCGTGTCCGATGATTTCGCGGGTTGGAGGACGTACAGACTGCGCAATGGCAGCCAATCATTGGCACTCCGACGCTGGTTCCGGTGCCGAGAACGATCAGCTGATTGTTCAACGGATGATCCATTAGCCAGAGTTTGCTTTCTTCACAGACATAAGATGCGTTATCCGCAATTCGTGCAGAGTTGAATCGAGAAACGCTTGCTTCGTATCGGAAATACCGTCCTTCGTTTTCTGGTCAAGCAAATTCAGCAGGTCAACGAAGTGTTTAGCAACTGACAATTGAATATTCGACTTTCCGGTGACGAGATTTGGGATTATGCCCAGTGCGACCATGGCCTGAGTTGACAGCATGGTTACCAGCTCGCTGAAATTCGCTGGAGATATTTGATCGGGTTGTGGTTTCACATCGAGTTTTTTGACAGGCGTACCGTCTTTTGTCTTCGACTCATCAACATTCATCGTTCGTTAGCTTGTGCGTCGGAAATGGTCCGAATGAGGCGAGGGTGAGCTGCTGTCTGTTCCAAGTGTTCACATCGCAGGATAAGGCTCCATCAGTTGCCGGGTCAAGAGACTAGCCGTTGCCTAGGACACACCATACGGATCAACATCTTGATCACTGTGCGAATTGGTGTTATGGAGCGACACGGGAACTGAGATTCTGGACCTGAGATTTCTCACCGAAACTATAATCGGATTCGGCCTGTGTCAGACCGATTTCGGATGTAAGCAGCGTGTGGTTGAATAGTATGACATCTGACAATTCAGACCAGCGTGCTTCCAGCACCTAAGTCACTTCGATTCCAGTCTAAAATCGATGACATTGTCTCCTAACTTAACCTTGCGTACCAGCCTGGACTGGGTGTTGTATTTTGGCGGCAGCAAAATCTTGCTCCTGACCGCTTGAATTTCAACCCGATGTTTTCCGACCGCAGCGCCTTCCACCCCTTGTACATATTTGAGGGAATATCTCCCGGATTTATCCGTTTTCCCAACGGACTCGGCCCATGTTTTGCGTTTGCGATCGGGGCCGATCTGTGTTTCAGGAATAAACATGACCGTAGCACTGATTAGCGGAAAATTATCATAGGTCACGACACCTGTCACTTGTCCTAACTCTGGCCGTTCAACCTTGGTCGCCACAGCGTATTTCGAGATGTAGAAGATTACTGTGGCCAAGACAACAATTAGCATCACGCATACAATGGGGATTGTGATTTGCACGGCAAAGTACTTGACGATTTCAAAGTAGTCAGTCGACTTTTTAGTCCGCGGATCACCTTTGTAACGGTCAAATCTCTGCGCCTTCTGGTCGGTCGTTGACAACAGGTTGCTGGCAATCGCACCCGCTGAGACGAAGTGTTGATCGGATTGTGGTTCGTTTTTATAGAACGCTTCGTCCGGTTCCGGCAGCAGGGTCTCTTCGACGTCGTCTACTGTGGTCGCTGCTGCGGATGGATTGTGCGTCCGTTGGACTGTGGCGGCTTCGTCCGTACTGGTCGAGAGGAAGTCGGCAATCGATTCATCGGACGTCAAGAACGGTACAGTGAAGGGGTGCTTACACTTAGGGCACTTACCCTTGGTACCGGTCAGTTCATCTTTGATCTTCAGATTCGAGCCACAGTTTTCACAAGTGTACTGAATTGCCATTCCCGTCGCACTCTAACGTTATAAACCAGGGTGATTCCAAGCCAGAGTCGAGCAGACTACAATCGCTCGTCAGCAATTTCCCTGGATATCGGAAGACGACAATCTCGCATCCGTTCGACTCAAAGCAACGGAACTAAAAACCTTTCACGGGGATGCTATTGCGCATATTTCCCAAATTGCGAAATAGCACGATGTTGATGTTTTCACTAATCTGTCGGACGGAACCGTCTGCAAGAACAAATTGCGCTAAGCCAATGTGTTCGCTTCCGGCATTATCAAAGTGGATACCTTTGTTGATTCCGATTCGCGTGCCAAACAGAGTTGCGGCACCACCCCATGCCCAACCATCGTTGCTCTGGCGAGTTTCGTCGGTGGCGTTGTTCAAACGCATGACTTCGCCAACCATCAATACGTTGGATGTTCCGTCCGTGATGTCTACCATTCTCGTGCTGCTATTGACGTAGAATATGCCCACGTGCAAAGTCCTGGGACCAAAAGTCAGTGTGCCGTCAAATTCCACTTGTGTTGGTGTCAGATGAAAGGTGGCTTTTGTGATGTCGTCGAACCCGACACCGGAACCGATGCAGCCACCGTAGTCGTTCCCACCCTCCAAAAAGTTGCCAATGCGGTTCATCCACGTAAATCGTTGAAGCTCCATGTTGTTTCTGCGAGAAGGACAATAGTAAACTGCTATGTCCGTTTCTGGCGGCCGCAAAAGATTCAACGTCAGTTTGTCACCACCCTCAACGTCGAAAACGGTACCACTGTCGAAGGTGGTGTCATTGTCTAGAACAGGGCGACCGTTGAGGAAAACGTTGACGTCGAAGTCCCAGTTATTGTACAGGACTGCTTGATCGATAAACGGCAGTATATGGAGCATCCAACTGGTGCCGTGCACTCCGAATCCGTCTTGGTTTGTGAGTAATGCTTCGGTCGGATTGGCTTGTCGTAAAATTGCAGTATCGATTTCTACGACGGATTGCACCGGAGGAAGAAATAGACGATTGACTTGGCCCGGCGGAAAAACTCTATGAGCGGCTACGTAATTGTGCAGGGCCAGCCCGATATTGTGCAGATTATTTTGGCATTGTGCGCGTCGAGCCGACTCACGTGCTTGCTGCACGGCCGGCAACAATAACGCCACAAGGATCGCAATAATGGCGATTACAACTAGAAGTTCGATGAGGGTGAATCCTCTGTGAATATGTCGACGAGACATGGTGTAGTTCCTTTTGCGGCCGAGAAATATGGAAAACCAACAAAATGAGAAAAAACGAACGAGCACTCACGGAGCGCTAGTGCGCGATCCATGGTCACCAACGGCATTCTGTAAACTCAATCTTTAATCAATGCTAACTCGACGGCGCGAATCCCGTCAAGTAAAAAAGATGGGTCGAATGTGAGAATCGTTTGGGATGGGTGGAATGTGAGAATCACTTGGCTCGACCAGGAATAATTGTCGAAAGTCTGCTCGTCGTTGTGTTGGTTATTACTATTCTTCGCTATATTTCCCGCCCATCTGATAGAGAGGTAGAAAACGGTAATAGACTTCCAGGCACAGGGTGCTGAGTGCTGTTGAATAGATGCGGCCGCCGTGAGGTCCCCACGGAGGTTTGGGATCCCAACTGCCTGTGGCGTGTCCCGTTTGGCGTTGATCTTGGACCAGCTCGTCGCGCAACGATTCATTCCACTGCTGCCACGGTTGGCCGCCGTATTGGTATATAGCCAGAGTCCCATAGTACCAGTAATACAGGTTCTGCTCGGACCGTTTGGGTAACCGCTGCATCAAGAATGTGACCGCCTCTTCGCTGGCGGGATTGGTCCGCTTGATGCCCAGCATTTGCTTGCAGAAGAGTGCTTCGGCCGTCATTGACGCTGAGGACGGCAGCGGCGGATCTACGATACGATAAGCCGCCAAGCCTTTGTGTTTGCCCAGACTGCGGGTTTTTAAAAATTGGATCATCTTATTTTTTGTCTCAGTGGGGATGGGGATCCCTGTAATCTCAGCACTCTTCAATGCCATGAGTTGCCAGCCGAACATGCTCATGTCACTGCTCATCCAGTTTTGGTAACGCCAGCCACCGTCTTGAGGGTTTTGGTTTTCGATAATATACGCGACAGCTCGAGCCAACGGTTCTCGCAGTCGCGTGTCGGTCGTCGGATCGCTTTGCATGCCGTACGCTTCGGCGATTACGTACGTAGCCATGGCATGACAATACATGCGAGCGTAATGTGTCGCGTGGCCACCCAGAAAGCCGTTTGAATGTTGCTGACGGACCAGCCAGTTCAATGCGCGATCGACGTGATCGGCGTATTGACCTTCTTCGTGAGTGTAGCCAGCTCCCAAAAATGCGAGAATTGCTAAAGCGGTCAACCCCGTGTCGGCTTTGAGGCCAGCCCAGCGTTGCGTCTTGGACATTTTTTCTGATCCGTGTAGCTGCCGGCCGGCTCGTCCTCGGCATCGATCTTCGTCGGGGCAGTGAGACAAAAACTTATGGGCGCTCCAGAAACCTTCGACGTTTTGGTGCAACACGAGCCATCGCAAACTTGACTCGACCGCCCGTTCGGAAGCATTCGTTCCGCCATATTTGCGCGAGATTTCTTTTCGTCGAGCCAGGTTTCGCAATCGATAAGTCGCCGGAATGTTAGTGGTATTGCGGCTTCGAATGGTGTCCAGATTCGGTTGGCGCACGTTCGGGTTCAGTCCATCATTCGGCAAATCGGAATTCAGACTTTCGCGAATGGCCATGACGCGATCTGGTATTGAAATAGGAATTTGAGGAGCCCGCTTTGGTCGCGGCGGTTTCAATCCACCATTATTGCGACTGGGTACCGTTCGAATTCGCTGTCTAGTGAACTGTAGCGGACCAGAGGAACCAGCCGCAGACCCCTCACTTGTTTTTTTGACCGTTGACCTCGACTCGTCAATGGACGCAATGGCCGAAGCTGTGCCACTGCGCCGGCGAATCCTGTTCATGTCGTTGCCTTGCTTCAGGATTGCATTCGTGTTGGGTGGGGAAGGAATCCAGGCGAGTGCCCTGGTCGGACCTAGGTCTTCCCGAAGTCGGCCGACCGCGACAGGTTTCGGCGATCGATCAAGCGGCGTCTGGTGTAGACCACTTTTTCTCAGTTGACGATGTGCGACCGACATCGAAGGTGGGCGCAGATCGGACGGTGCTTCCGCTGTCCGGTCGTTGATTTTCAGTGGAGCAACCGCCAACGGGAAACGTTCGATGCGCGTCAACTGCTGATTGGGTGTTTCTGGCAGTCTTTCCCAGACGGGCGTTTTGCCTGTTTGTTTGAGGTGGACATCTTCTTCTCCCTCGACAAATAACTGCCTAAGCTCAATGCGTTTTTCACGCTTCGGTCGTTCCGATTGTAGCTTCGGCGGCGCAACTGCTATCAAACCGAACGCACACGAAATATGCACCAGAATCGAAAAGAGCAAAGACTTCGACGTGGGACCGCGATCGCCCCAACGGGTCACCAGCATCGTTAGCAGGTGGATCGTCGCACACACCAAACCACCGAGCAATCCGCCCCATAGTAGTTGCTCGATCAGATCACGCGACTGACCGACGAATGCGGCCAGCCATTGGACCATGTCGATCGCGTCCTGCGTTATCATTTGTCCCCACTTTTCAACCGATTTGCCAGAGAAATGTGGTTGATCTTTGCCCGACGACAAACGTCCAAAACATCCATGATATGCTGATACGGTCCGCGGCCTTGCCCACGGATCAAAACCACCTGATCGCTGAAACTGCTTTTGGCAGTCTGCAGCAATTGTTCCAACTCATTCAATGTTCGTACTTGATTGTCAACCAGGATGATGCCGTCGCCACGAATATTAATGATGATTTCATCTGGCAGGCTAGTTAGCGGTTGTGCCTGCGATACGGTTGGCAATTGAATGTCATATTGATGTTCCAACTGAGTGAACTGCGTTCCCACCATGAAAAAAATAATGAGCAGAAATACAATGTCGATCATCGGAGTCAGATTTATTTGCGACTCATCCTGGATCTGGACAGTTTTCAACGGCATTATTGTCGACTCCTTCCGCACAAGTTTTGCTGCTAAAGCTGTCTCGTCAATACCAGCAGTCTACTTCCCATATCGGAGTATTTTGCCGATGATATCGGTCATTTTTCCAGATATTGAGCGACCTAAGGTGATATGGCCGACCTGACACTTCACCGGTAATCTGCAAGAGCTTACAACCGATTCTGAATATGAGCGGTTGCACGTTATACTGCCCTGATTAGTTGCAACACTGAAAACTTAAGTGGACCATGCGAAACACCGGCCAGACAGGCAATTTACGTAAATTTGGTTATTTCTAAGATTCTTGTTCCATCATGAGAACTCTACAAGTCGTTTTTTGGTCGTGAGATCAAACTATACCGGATAGCCTTCGGCAAACATCTTTTTTTCCTTTGGCTTCGTTCACCATTGCGCCAACAGTACCAACTAGCGACGCTTGCGTAAGGTTTCCACAGCTCGGCGATTTGGTGGCTCGTGGTTTTGTTGGGTAGTGTTTTCAGCCCGTACAAATCTTTCAACGCTGTCCTGATGCCCAGGTCATCGTCGGGAAAAACGTTCAGACGGCCCAGACAAAAGATCAAAAACATTTGAGCTGTCCAACGTCCAACTCCCCGTACTTGCACTAATTCAGCAATTACATTTTGTCAGACATGTGACCGATGCTGCGCAAATGGAGAACGCCCGTCAGGACCTTGTCGGACAAGTAATTGGCTTTTTGAGCGGACAGTCCGATCGAACGAAGTTCATCGACAGACTGGTTGGCGATGTTCTGCGCCGTGATCCGACACGGTGCCAACAGTTCTTCCAGCCTGCATCGAATGGCTCGGGCCGCTTTAGTCGAGATCTGCTGCGAGACGATCGAGCGGACCAACATACGGAACCGGTTACGCTCCAATTTCAGCGTAAATGGTCCCACTTGTTGTATGACTTTGCCCATGATTGGATTAGCTGAGCACAAATGGTCCAGTGCTGCGGCGATCTGTTCGGCAGAAAAACTCATCGCAGTTTTCCCGCTGGAGTGTTCTCAGCCAACTCGTCTATCATCTGTGCGGTCGCGTCTTCGACTGCTTGCTCCCATTCGTGCGGCCTGTACTGACTTTTGAACGGTTCACGCAAATAGGCAAAGTTGATGGCTCGCGAGCTGTTGATGAGCGCACCCAATCCGTCAGCGGAAAACGCGGCTGCGACGTCCTTAGCACTAGCGCCTTGATTTCCATAACCGGGAACCAACAGCGACGTGTGAGGCATGGCGTTTCGCAATTCGGCCAATTCGTGAGGATAGGTGGCGCCGACAACTCCTCCGACTGCTCCAAATTTTGTTTGATCGCACGTTTCGGCAGCTAGTTCTTCCACGATTCGAGCGACGTGTCGGTACAACGGCAGTGAATCCGACTTGAGGTCCTGGAATAGGCCTGCCCCTGGGTTGCTGGTGCGAATCAATATGTACAGGCCCGCACCTCGCTCCACGGCAACCTGTACAAATGGCTGCAGCGCATCTGATCCAAGATACGGATTGACTGTGATAGCATCAGCGGCCCACCCAGCGGCATCCGGATCGGCGCCGGCCAGATAGCCGCGGGCATAGGCTTCGGCTGTTGAGCCAATATCACTTCTCTTTACGTCGCAAATAACGATCAAACCCGCGTCACGGGCTCGACGAATTACGCGAGCCAAGACCTGAGAACCCGACGCCCCTAACTGTTCAAAAAAGGCAGCCTGTGGTTTGACGGCCGGAACCAAATCCCTGACGACGTCAATTAGCCGGAAACAGAACTCCTCGAACGCCGTCGCAACAATCGTTCGTTCGTCCGTTGTCCGTTTCCGAGCGGATTCGACGATCGACTGCGGCAACAGCTCGAAACGTGGATCCAGACCAACCAGCGCTGGTGTGCCTTTATGGCGGATCGACTGATGGAGACGCGTGATATAGTGCGACATTACGAACCGATTAATGCTTAAAGTGCCTGCGGCCCGTGAAAATCATGGCGATACCATGGTCATTGCAGGCGGTGATTACTTTTTCGTCGCCGCGCGAGCCGCCGGGCTGGATGATGGCGGAAACGCTAGCGGCGGCAGCTGTGTCAATGCCATCGCGGAACGGGAAGAAGGCGTCCGATGCTAAAACACTTCCGTGACTGCGCTCGCCCGCTTTGTGAGTGGCGATAAAAGTTGAATCGACGCGACTCATCTGACCCGCTCCAACTCCGACAAGGCTGCCCTGCTTCGCCAGGACAATCGCGTTGGATTTGACGTGTTTACAGACAATCCAGGCAAACTTCAGATTGTGGGATTCAGACTCCGATGGTTTTCGTTTGGTGACGACTTTCCAATCGTCAGTCGTCTCGGACTGTTCATCCCGATCTTGAACGAGTAGACCGCCGGCGACGTCACGGAACTCAACAGACGGTACGCGGTTTTCTCTGAGAGCCGAACATCGGATCAGACGGACGGTCTTTTTCCATTTGGGACGCGTCGTCAGCTCCTCAAATGACTCGTCTTCGTAATCAGGTGCGATGATTGCTTCTATAAACCGATCTTGCTGGCAAAGTTGTTCAACAGTTGGTAGATCCAACGTCCGATTGAAACCAAGAACCGAGCCGAACGCGCTGACCGGGTCACCAACGTATGCTTTTTGGAAAGCATCGGCCAAATTCTCGCCGACGGCGCAGCCGCAGGGGTTGTTATGCTTGATGATGACGGCTGCCGGTTTAGAGAATTCTCGCGCAATCGTCAGCGCCGCATCTAAATCTAGCAAGTTGTTGTACGACAGGTCTTTGCCGTGAAGTTGGCGAGATCCCGCCAATGTGGCCGCCGGCATTTCAGTATCAGCATAAAATGCTGCCTGTTGATGTGGGTTCTCGCCATATCGCAATACGGACTTGCGTTGAAAGGTCAGAGTCAGCGTTTTGGGAAACAAACCGGCTTCCACGGTCTGGCACTGAGCAATATGCGAGGCCGCGTAATCAGCGATCGCTCGGTCATAACGGGCTGTCATTTCGAAGGCAGTCGCAGCTAGTTCACGTCGCAAACATTCGCTTAACGGCGCACATCTAAGTTCATCCTGAACCCTCTCATACTGAGACGGGTGCGTAACAATGCCGGTGTAGGCATGATTCTTCGCGGCGGCTCGCACCATACTGGGGCCGCCAATGTCAATTTGCTCGATTGCCTCGGACACCGTAACGCCCTCTTGGGCTATGGTTTGTTCGAACGGATACAAATTGCAGACGACTAGTTCAAATGGGACGATGTCATGCTCACGGATGGCGGCACTGTCGTTAGGCACATCAGGTCGCCCCAAAATTGCGCCGTGGATTTTCGGGTGCAGTGTTTTGACGCGACCGTCCATGATTTCCGGGAATCCAGTGTAGGAGGAAACGTCGATAACATTGATCCCTTGCTCTTCCAGGTGATGGCGGGTTCCGCCGGTCGAAACGATTTCAAATCCTAAATCGACTAGTGTACGAACGAATGATTCCAGACCGGTTTTGTCGCTGACGCTGACCAGCGCGCGGCGCGGAAGTGGATGATCCATCTGCGAAATCTTTCGAAGACGTTGGACTGAAAGTAAGACGATGCGCTCGACCGAGCAGGCGATGTTACTTCACGTGTGTCGCTGCGTCAAACAATGCTGGCGTTCAATGATCTAACGAGATATGTCGCAAGAGCAGGTAGAGTTTTGGCCAAACTTCGGTCGTCTGCAGACACCTATCCACGAGTACAGGCTAATAAGAGAGCGGAACAGAACTGTCGTCTCGGTCGACACGCCTAAAGAATTTGTATTCTTAGATACCGTTCTGCTTGCCGTTATTTCCAGCCAGAATCTGATCGGTCACGCCCTACTTAGTCGGCTCTGGCTCGAATTCGGGCAGCAGGGGTCGGCGCTCCGGAAACATGTGGAAGTTCGCGAACTCCTCGCCCTGAATTCGGATACAAACCACTAGTCCTCGCTGTGTTGCCATGACCAACCGATCTGTTCGATCGTTGGCGACTCGCTTTGAAAAACTCCTGAGCGGTAGTGTTCCCAAGGCGGATCCGTCTTTGCGGGAAAGCACTACGACATTTCCCACTGTGTCGGATGAAAATATTTGCGTACGGGTGGCCGCTAGAAACTCGACCAAGTTTGGTCGCCACCACTTCTGTTTCCCAGATGTCGCGGACAGACAAAACAGGCCGCCACGTTGTGGCGTGACATAGATATCGTCACCAATGACACGAGGTGCAATTCGGACTGGGAATCCGGAGACGAATTCCCAACGAACGACGCCGCTTTCCTTGTTGATGCAATAAATGTTTAAGTCTTCAGCAGCTAAAAAAAGGTAATTATTATTGGCGGCCAATGGTGCGGAAATCGGCTCATCCGTTTCGAGTTGCCAATGCAGATCCCGTACTGTAGTGCTAACGGAATAGAGTGAACCGTCCAAGCTGGCGAAAATAACGACACGGCCAGTCGAAATGGGAGGCGTAGTCACCTGTTTGGCCGTTTTGTAGCGCCACCGTAAAGCTTCGAGCGACCAACGTGGTAGCTTGTTTTCGGTGTGCAACCGATTGATTGTACGCAGGTCGTACGCAAACACGCTGCCGTCGAGCGTTCCGATATAGACTTGATCGTCGTCAGTCTCAGGGCTGGTCGACGGCTGCTTTGGCAAGCGGAGCTGCCAAAGCACATCGCCAGAAAATTTATTCAGGGCGTACAGGTGCAATCCGATCGGGACCAGCAAGGCATTGTTATTCGATACGGCTGGGAAACTGGGCTGATCTCGCCGACCCAGTTGCACGGCCCACAAACGGCGACCGCTTGAGGTATCAAATCCGGTGACTGCGCCCGCGGTCGTCTGCACGTAAACGTTTTCTTCATCAACTGTGATGTACCGGACAGTGTCGCGAGCTGGATTAATCATTGCCTGGTTCGACCAGGCCCGTTCCAGCCCGAAGCGGTTCAGCATTCGTTGTGTTGGAATCGCCATTTCTCGCTCTGAACTCTGAGCGAACGCAGACGAGTGCGTCAAAAGGGCAGCGACCAAGACTAACATGAATGCTCGGAAATTCAGCATGACATTCTTTCTGAGTTGTTGTCCAAACGACCGATAGTTGTTTCAATCGACCGTAGTGTTTCATTCTAGTGAGCTTACGGCTGACGAAACTAGTCCTGGCTGGAAAGAACTCTATGACGAATGTAGCTCTCGACGGACGTCAATGTCCGAACTTGTCACCATCGATTGTAAAATGGTTAGATTGAATAGGTTTAACCCGTTAGAATTCGTGTAACCCTAATTTGAAGTTAAAAGAATCCGTTCGATTTGGAATATATGATG